>JBFHPZ010000354.1:0-3438 GCA_041592495.1 Gammaproteobacteria bacterium
AATATACCCATCATCAATGCCGGGAATATAGATGAAGCCGCGAGGCCGAACGCCAGTGCCACTACCTGTGCTGCGAAGCCTGGCGGGTTCATGCCGAGCCAGCCCGCCACCAGAATCGCACCTGCCATGGCGATACGACCGGCCATGAGTTCATTCTTTTCAGAAATGTCCGGTACGAATACGCCCTTCAACAAGTCATGGGAAATAGCAGATGAAATGGCCAGCAACAAACCGGCAGCAGTGGATAATGCGGCGGCAATACCACCGGCGGCTACCAGTGCAATAACCCAGGCAGGCAATCTGGCGATTTCAGGATTGGCCAGTACCATAATGTCACGGTCGATCTTGACCATTTCATTACCTTTCCAGCCAAAGCTTTCTGCTTTTGCGGCAAATTCCTTATTCTTGTCATTGTAGTACTGGATGCGGCCATCACCATTCTTGTCTTCAAACTGCAACAGACCGGTTTTTTCCCAGTTTCTGAACCAGTTAGGACGGTTTTCATAAACCAGATTACCGGTCGGTGAACCTACTTCTTCGGTTTGTACTGTTTTAATCAGGTTGTAGATAGACATGGCGCCTACAGCCGGAGCTGTGGTGTAGAGAATAGCAATGAACACCAGAGCCCAACCCGCTGAACTTCTTGCATCCTTAACTTTGGGTACAGTGAAGAAACGGATAATGACGTGAGGTAAACCTGCTGTACCGATCATCAGGGACAGGGTAAGCAAAAACATATTCAGGGAGGTGCCTTTTTGCACCGTATATTCCGCAAAGCCTATGTCCTGCAAGACCAGATCGAGTTTTTGCAATAAATAGGTCCCATCCGCCATTGAACCGCCCAGTCCCAGTTGTGGCAAGGGATTACCGGTGAGCTGGAATGAGATGAAAATGGCAGGGACGGTATAGGCGAAAATCAGCACGACGTACTGTGCAATCTGGGTATAGGTAATACCCTTCATGCCACCTAAAACCGCATAAACAAATACGATTGCCATACCGACAATAACACCGGTATCGAATGGCACTTCAAGGAAGCGACTGAAGGCCACGCCGACACCTTTCATCTGGCCGATTACATAGGTAATGGAAGCCACGATTAAACAGATAACGGCAACGATACGTGCGGTACGGGAATAATAACGTTCGCCAATAAACTCCGGCACGGTAAATTTTCCGAATTTACGCAGATAGGGTGCAAGCAATAATGCCAGCAACACATAACCGCCGGTCCAGCCCATGAGATACACGGATGCATCATAGCCATTAAAGGCAATCAGGCCCGCCATGGAAATGAAAGAAGCGGCAGACATCCAGTCAGCAGCAGTAGCCATACCATTGGCAACCGGGTGCACGCCTTTGCCGGCGACATAAAATTCACCGGTAGTGCTGGCACGAGCCCAGATGGCAATGCCAATATAGATAGCAAAGGTGCTACCTACGACAAGATAGGTTAAGGTTTGTAAATCCACTGGTTAGTCCCCCTGATTAATCTTCATGCACATCGTATTTACGATCGAGCGTGTTCATCTTCTTGGCATAATAAAAAATCAGCACAAGAAATATGTAGATCGAACCCTGTTGTGCGAACCAGAATCCCAGTGGATAACCACCGATGTGTATCTGGTTGAGAACATCAACAAGAATAATGCCGAAGAGATAGGAGACGATGAACCAGATGCTAAGGCAGATTGCCAATAACCTCAGGTTTTCTTTCCAGTAGGCTGCTAGATTTTCAGGTGTGCTCATTTGAACCCCCGCCAGTTGTGTGTGGTTAGTGTGGTTTTATTGTTTTAAGGCCAGGCCTTTATTTGTTGTTATGAGTCCGGTGATGAAAAGCATATCCATATTACATTCATCATCGACAGTGATGAGCGTATGCTCGTCTCTGTCTGGCACAATCCAGATTGGAATATGGATTGTGACAGCTTATCCATAAACTGTTGTATTAGCAGTTGGTAAATCATCACTTGCTAATATGAATAACAACCAAGAATAACTGTACTACAAATATATTTATGTTGATATAAAACAATGGACGAATATTCAAATCATTTAATTATGATGCCTGCCCAGCATTAAATGCAGTGGCCAGGTAATTGTTTTACTGGTTTTATCATTACCCCATAAGGATTTTAGCGTGGATAAAATAGGTTCTATGGGGCTTACATGATGGGCTGAAAAATAGTTCTGCACGGCAGACCAGGTTTGAATGTAGCCGATCAATTCGTGCAAGTCCCATTGCGCCTGCATTACAAATTCAGGATGGGCGATATGCTGGAAAGGAAATGCTATGTCGCGATAATTACTTTCAATCAACCGACGTTCTGCCGGCCAATAGTCATTTAATATTTCAGCATACAAACGATAAATAATCTGATTTATATCATGTGAAATGCTGAGCAGGTTATAGCTCCATATGGCAATGATGCCATCATTTTTTAATACTCGCCTGACTTCTTTGTAAAACGCATCGATATCAAACCAATGCAAAGCCTGGGCTACGGTGATTAAGTCTATGGAGCTGTCATCTATTTGTGTATGTTCTGCGGTTGCTTGCTGGTAGTGGATATTAGGGGCAGTTATAGCATGTGCAAGTTGATTGCTGCTGGCATCGGTTGCAATTACACGTTGGAATAATTGGCTTAGGGCAATCGCAGCCTGGCCATTACCCGTGGCACAATCCCAGGCAGTTTCATTGGCAGGAGCAATCTCAGCAAGAAGATGATAAAGCTGGTCTGGGTAGGCAGGGCGAAATTTTTTGTAATCGGATGATTGTAGTGAAAAATGGTCTTTGA
Source organism: Gammaproteobacteria bacterium (assembly GCA_041592495.1). Taxonomy (GTDB): domain Bacteria; phylum Pseudomonadota; class Gammaproteobacteria; order SZUA-229; family SZUA-229; genus JBFHPZ01. The sequence goes on from JBFHPZ010000354.1 coordinate 2,799, forward strand.
AAGAGGTATTAGTCATCTGGCCTGGAATTATAACGTTGCAGATAATAATAACCGATGCTTATCAGCAAGGGGCAAATGAATACAATCAGCATAATAAAATAGTTGGCGTAATCTGAGCCGATGCGTGCGAGTAAATCGACCAGGCCAAGTTTGGAGAAAATAGTGTAGAGAAATGTCATTGCCAATAGAGATAAGGCAATACTGGCAAAGAAATACAATAATCGCCCGGTGAATTCAGATGATTTATCAAACAGGAAAATATAAATAACAGGAACCAGTAATTGCCAGATGGCAAACAGGATAACAATGGTTGTTTCACTCTCAGTCAGCATGAATGTTGATCCTGTTTGCAGGATTTCCTCGTTGGTTAAGTTTAAAGTTGTTTGATTTTTTCCAGCACTTTTTCGGCATGGCCTTCTGCACTGACGCCATATTCGATATCAACCAGCGTACCCTGCTTATCGATAATAAACGTTGAGCGAACTATGCCCATCTTTTTTACGCCATTCTTTTCTTTTTCCTGCCATACACCATAGGCGTCACAAAGTTTGCCATCGGTGTCTGCGAGTAAATCTACTTTTAAACCGAACTTGTCAATGAATGCCTGATGGCTTTCGCAGGAGTCCTTGCTAACACCAAT
>JBFHPZ010000355.1:0-3437 GCA_041592495.1 Gammaproteobacteria bacterium
ACTGGATACCGGCATACACCGGTATGACAGTGACTGGGATATTCATAGTTCAAATTGCTATTGGCGTTACACCACCCCCGCCGTCATTCCGGCATGCTTCTGGCCGGAATCCAGTATTCAAAACGAGCACATCAATTTACAACCCACCGAATAGCTACCTCGGCTTTGACTCCTGTATCACCCTACCTAGTCATGCGCCATAATAACGAAGCAGATCAAGGAATGCTGTTACATTCCATACAGCACAAGCGTTTTCCCAACCAGACACAAAAGTCACGATGTATTCTGTAATCCAGCAACTTCTGAAACATCAAATAAAATCACACCCTTGAAATCATAAAAAATCACCCCATTTTTTGTAATACGGATGCTCATCAGAGGTCCGGTAAACCTTTAAATTCGTATTGCTTGATAGAGGATATGACTATGCGTACATTTGATCTTTCACCCCTGTATAAATCAGCCATTGGCTTCGATCGCTTTGCCAACCTGTTTGATGAAGCCTTGCGCCAGGATACCCAACCCGGTTATCCCCCATACAATATTGAACTTGTCGAAGATGACAATTACCGCATTACCATGGCCGTTGCCGGTTTTTCTGATGCTGAAATCGAGATTGTTTCAGAAGGTGAAACGCTGGTAGTCACAGGTAAAAAAGACAAGACCGAAGAACCCAAAACCTGGTTACACCACGGCATTGCCGAGCGTAATTTTGAACGCCGTTTCCGCCTTGCGGATCATGTCAAAGTCACAGGTGCGCGCCTGGAAAATGGCTTGCTGCACATTGAGCTGGTTCGTGAAATTCCGGAAGCACTCAAGCCACGCAAGATCACGATTGAATCAGATAATAAATCGCGTCTGATTGAAGACAAGGCGGCCTAAGTGTAAACAGTTAACCAGAGAGACACACGTCTCTCTGGTTACTTAAATCAACAATGGTTAATCACCAATTTTAACTTCAGCCATGTGATCCATGATGCTGATAACTTCTTCCATGTCTATCTGATCAGGATTTTCGCTAGTTTGCGCTTTGAGCGTTTCATATAATTCATCCTGCTCAATCGTTTTCTGGCGTCCATCGCCATATTGAATAAATGCAGCCCAGGGAATGAATTTGGTTAACGGGAATAACTGTCCTGAATCAGGTGAAATATCAATATGTAATCCGGCAATATAAATAACCCGCTTACCCTGATAGCCCTCTTCTTTAACAATCGTACGAAACGCACGATCGAACTCAACCTGAGTATTAACCTTGGCTGCTTCAAGTAGAGGCGCATCCGACGTCACAATCCATGGCATGACGTTGATCAGATTAATTTCCAGATGACTACGTCCTTCAATATCTTCTTCGGGAATCTGCCGTTTAAAATAAAAATGCTCGGGCAGCAAATTATTTCCAATATTTGTTCTTTCACTTATACCTTCAAACTTTTTAATGATTTCACTCGATGCCCTGAAACGCTTGGCAGTACTCAATGACTGCATAGGTGCAAACTCGCCATTTGTAGCATCAATCAGTTTCTCAACATCAAGGAACAAACCTTCATTACGCGCTTCATCCAGCAACTGATTATCGATAACAATGAAGAACTCGGCATTATGTTTCTCGATAAAAATATTATTCTTGGCAAACAGATATTCATGCTCATACCATCTGACAACACTCTCGATCTTGCCACAGTTAGCTGAAAACTCCTGATGCTCGGTACAGGCACGTCGATAAATACCAAACGTTTTTGTTTGCGGGTCATAACCAACATGACTGGCCTGAATAATCACCATATCCTTGCCGTGGTCAGCATGAGATGAATGCCGGTCAGTCGCAACCACGCCCCCCACCATGCCGTGATTAAACGGGAAAGTACCAAAGTGCTTGGTAATTAAAATAATGGGGTATCCCTGACTTTCATCGGAACAGAATGCGCGGGACGGCATAATCTTACCTGGCTCAAACCCCAGGCTCTTGCAATAGTTATATAACTTTGGAATAAAACGGCTATACCTGAATAACCTGTCTTCAATTTTAAAATCGTTGAGTGTATTTCGTATTAAAAACCTGGATTTATACATGTGCTATTTTCCGCTTGTTGTTATATTTCAGGCCCTGGAATAAATTCAACTTCTGAAAAACCATGCTCCTCGAGCATTTCCAGAATGTCATCCCAGTTATAATCGGGAATCTGCTCTTCCACACTGGCGATTACACCGGTTGCAACTCGATATATCTCATGTTCCTCAAAATCTTCCGGAACACGTACCAGGCGAATCTTTTGTGGATCTTTGCTGGGTAACAGCATTAGCTTGCTAGACATATATACTCCATCAATCAGATTTGATTTTTACTTGTACCATATCGCACAAGATAAGGTTATTTTATCCAAGCTTATGCAATTTACACTTATATGGTGTTGATTATTTTCAATGTAACGATATTCATGATCAAATAAGCAGAGGTATATTACGAAGTATTTACAGACACTTTAATAATACATAAAGCATCTGAGCTGAATGGAGCTTATTTTAGAAAAACACATCAATATCTAATACTTCCCGTCATTCCGGCGCACGACTGCATGGAAGCAGGAGGTATGGCGACACAGGAGTCAAAACCGAGTCCGGAATCCAGAAATGCTCTCGTACACCGTCCCGCAGATTATATCCAGGCTAAAAACATACCGGGATGACGAAATATCACCCAGAAACACCAGATACAAACTGTAATTCGATCTTGACCACAAGCCATATGTTCTCTATTATTTCTCAATGAGAACTTTCGGAGAACCCCATGATCACCGATAGCCAACGCAAAACCCTGGACTTCATACGCCACTACATAGCCAAATACGGTTATGCGCCAAAATTGCAGGAAATCGCCAATGGAATTGGTATCAAATCAAGGGGAGTAGCCCACCGTTATGTACAGGCATTGATAGATGCCGGCCATCTCCATCAAACCCCCGGTCGACATCGAGGCCTGGCATTAACCGAAAATGAAAACAACTTCACCCTGCCCCTGCTGGGTAAAATTGCCGCCGGTCACCCCATCGAAGCTATTCCGGGTGAAGATCAAATCAACCTCGCTGATTTTTTCATGGGACCAGGAAGATTTGCTCTCAAAGTACAGGGATCATCCATGATCGATGCAGGCATTCTGGATGGCGATATCGCCATCGTTAAGCAACAGAATCGAGCAAGCAATGGTGATATTGTGGTCGCACTCATTGATAACGAAGAAGCGACATTAAAATACTTTAAGGCACTGGACCAAAACCTGATTCAACTTACGCCTGCTAACAAAAGTATGCAGTCTATGATATTTGAAACCGAGAGAATACAAATTCAGGGAGTATTGGTGGGATCTATGCGGCGCTACTAATAGAAATCACATCATGTGAATATAAATGAATTTATTGTTTCCTACGTGCAAAACCGAA
>JBFHPZ010000356.1:0-3432 GCA_041592495.1 Gammaproteobacteria bacterium
GCCAATCAGGAAACCGGCGCCAATAAAATTCCAGCTGTACTCAGTCGTATTGATGATTATTACATGCACGCCATTGTGGTGGATTTAAAACAGTCACGTCTGTTTGTGTTCGAAAATTTCGGTCCATATCCAAAACAGGTGGCCAGTTATTATATTTCCATGGGACGCGCCGGCCCGAAAAAAGAAAAACGCGGTGATCTCCGAACACCCCTGGGTGTTTATTTTGTGCAGTCCTATATACCACCGCATAAACTGGCGGATAAATATGGTTCCGGTGCATACCCCATTAATTACCCCAATGCATGGGATTCATTCATGGGACGCACCGGCGATGGTATCTGGTTACATGGTACGCCGAGTGATACCTACAACCGTCCACCACTGGCGAGTGAAGGTTGCGTGGTGTTGCCCAATAATGATTTGCTGGAAGTGGGTGCCTATATTACTTTGGGACAAACACCGGTCCTCATTGGCTATGATCTGGAATGGTTAAGTCTTGATGCCTGGCAACAACATCAACAACAACTTAATGCCATGTTCAGTAACTGGTTGCAGGACTGGAAAAGTCTGAATACCGATAGTTATTTACAGCATTATTCAACATCATTTAACAATGGCCAGAAAGATTTCAATACCTGGGTGGCGCACAAGAAACGGGTGGCAAGCAACAAGACATTTGTTGATGTTGAGGCCAGTGATGTCAGCCTGTTATTGCATCCCAATGAAGATGTGATGGTAGCAACTTTTCACCAGAAATATTCCAGTGATAATTTCACCAGTCAGTCCTGGAAACGACAATACTGGCACAAGGAACAGGATGGAGAATGGCGCATCATCTATGAAGGTGAAATCGAAGCACCGACATCACCGCAACTGGCAAAAACCAGCGAGTTACAATCTAAAAAATCGCCCAACTAAATTTCACAGCTTTAATGTGGCAAGCCACTTTGGGCTGTTTTCAATTCATTCTGATATGGGATATGTTGTCTGAGCCAGGCAACCAGATCCACCCAGATGCGACTAATTTCCTGCTCACTTGGCATAATACCGGCATAGGGTAATTCCACCGTGACCACCGGTATATTCAAATGTTTGCCGGCATAGTTTCCCAGCGAGCCGGGATAGGTTCCAAGCAAATGTAAATGCAGTGGACCGAGATGGGTGGGTGGCTTGGGTGGTCCATCAAAATCCACAACACCATAGGGTGCATGTACGGCAACAATGGCATCGGGCTGAAACTCATTGATTAAATCATGCATCCATTGGGTTTCAATTTCACTCATGGGTTCATGCCCCGGGTAGCGGCGCGGATCTTTGCGAGTACGTTTTTCCCAGTATTCCAGGCTGGCCTGTTTGTGTTCACCATTGGGAAAATTACGGTTGAGATCAACGCCGTTGGCATTCATGCGCTGGGATTTTGCCTGTAACAAGCCATCCGGGTTGACCAGTGGTGCGATTTTCCAGTGGAACAGACCACTGTGATATTTGTCCAACACAGCCATCCATTTAAACATGATGGTGACGGATGAGTATTCATCACCATGAATGCCCCCCAGCATCAGAATCCGTGCCTGTGGACTGCGTTCGGTCATGGGTGGATATTCCTTGATGAGCAATGGCGTTTGTTGTGATGAGTATCGGCCGGATTCGGATAGCTGACGTGCCAGGCATTCATCGATATGCACACTGGCCAGTTTGTTTGCAATACGACTACAGGTGTTTTGTACCGCGTCGGCCTGAACGATCGTGGCGTGAGATAAACCACCCAGTAAACAAAATACGGCAAAGATAAGCTTCCCCGATGCGAAGGGGGCAGCAAAGTAGGAACATGGTTTGGTTTTGTGCATGAAATGAGCTTATCATAAAGAACCGGATTTCCTGGAATATAGTTCATGCCTGATAAACTGCGTATCCAGATTAGCATTGCCAAGCAAATGCTCACTCTCGTTGATGATAGCCAGACAGTCGTTAAACAATATCCGGTATCGACATCGAAATACGGAACAGGTAATCAGGCCAACAGTTATAAAACACCTCTGGGACGCCATTGCATCAAGGAAAAAATTGGTAGTGATGCGCCGCTAAATGAAGTTTTTATCGGACGCCAACCACAGGGCACGCTTGAAAACTTGCGCCAGCAAAACAAAGAATTGCCCGAGGATATTATCACCAGTCGCATTCTCTGGTTGCAGGGTCTGGAGCCGGGTATTAATCAGGGTGGTGAAGTGGACAGTTATCAGCGTTATATTTATATCCACGGCACCAATGAAGAAGAGCGGATTGGCAGTGCTGTATCCCACGGATGTATACGAATGCGTAACAGGGATGTTGTCGAACTGTATGATCTTGTCGAGACAGATTGCCTTGTAAACATAGAAGAATAATTTTTAGAGCAGGAACACACATGATTGATTTAGATGATGACTATGGTTTTGCCACACTGGCAGTTCGCGCCGGTCAGGTACGTACTGCGGAAGGTGAACAAAGCGAACCTATATTTCCCACATCCAGCTATGTATTTGGTTCTGCGGCCGAAGCAGCAGCGCGTTTCTCCGGTGAGCAACCGGGAAATATTTATTCCCGCTTCACCAATCCTACGGTAAGAACCTTTGAACAACGTTTAGCAGCCCTCGAAGGTGCCGAAAGTTGTGTTGCCACTGCCTCGGGCATGTCAGCTATACTGGCAACCTGTATCGGATTACTGAAATCGGGTGATCACATCGTGTCATCGCGCAGTATTTTTGGTACTACCACAGTGTTGTTCAACAACTACCTGGCCAAGCTCGGCATTGAAACCACGTTTGTGGATCTGGATAAACTCGATGCCTGGGAAGCAGCCATCAAACCACAAACCCGTTTACTGTTTCTGGAAACACCATCCAATCCCTTAACGCAACTGGCGGATATCAGTGTGTTGTCAGAAATTGCACACAAGCATCATTGTTTGCTGGCGGTGGATAATTGTTTTTGTACTCCTGCATTACAACAACCCTTGAATCTGGGTGCGGATATTGTCATTCATTCCGCAACAAAATTTCTTGACGGCCAGGGGCGTTGTATCGGTGGTGCGGTACTGGGCAAGAAAGACGTTGTCGGCACTGACGTGTATGGCTTCTTACGCACAGCAGGCCCTACCATGAGTCCATTCAATGCATGGGTGTTTCTCAAAGGACTGGAGACTTTGCAATTGCGCATGAAAGCCCACAGTGAAAATGCACTGGCACTGGCGCAATGGCTGGAACAACAGGATGCGGTAGAGCGTGTTTACTATCCCGGTCTGCCATCACACCCGCAACATGAACTGGCAAAACGGCAGCAATCCGGTTTTGGTGGCCTGTTATCCTTCGAATTAAAGGGCGGCAAAGAAACTGGCTGGAAGTTAATCGATGCAACCCGAATGATTTCGATTACCGCCAATCTGGGTGATACCAA
>JBFHPZ010000357.1:0-3430 GCA_041592495.1 Gammaproteobacteria bacterium
CTGCCCGGCATTCACCTGGCTACCCTCACTTCGATTGATGGCATATACCGTGCCTGCATGAGGCGCAACAATTTCAATTTCCATCTTCATCGATTCCAGAATCACTAACGGTTGACCATCTTTAATTACGTCTCCTTCTTTCACTAACATTTTCCATACATTGCCTGCCACCGGACTTTCGATGGCGACACAGTTCTCCGGCAAGGCATCTTCCTTACCCGCATCCGTCATCAAATCCTGATCGGATTTATAATTAATTTGCCCGGAAGCAATCCAGCGTTGCAGCTCCTCATCAAATGCCGCCTGGCGCTTTTGGGTAAATGCATCGATACTCGCTTTGTTATCATCCAGATTTTTCTGGTAATCCTTCAAACGGAATGTCGTTTCTTCGATTTTGATCGAATAGCGACCCTTGGGGAAATCATTACGAATTTGCAACAGCTCATCCGATGACACTTCAAAGAATTTGATCTGATCAAAGAAACGTAACAACCAGGGCTGGGTAAATTCTTTGGTGGCACGATAACGATTCCACATTTGCAAGGTGCGACCAACAAACTGATAACCGCCCGGGCCTTCCATACCATATACACACATATAGGAACCGCCAATGCCGACGGAATTTTCCGCCGTCCATGTTCGGGCCGGATTGTATTTTGTAGTTACCAGACGATGCCTTGGATCAACCGGTGTTGCCACTGGCGCACCCAGGTACACATCACCCAATCCCATCACCAGATAATTGGCATCGAATACAATGCGCTTAACATCTTCGATGCTATCCAGGCCATTGATACGACGAATGAATTCAATATTGCTGGGACACCAGGGCGCATCTTTTCGCACAGACTGCATATATTTTTCAATCGCCAGTTGACAGGCTTCGTCATTCCAGCTCAGCGGCAGGTGAACGATACGCGCCGGTAATTCCAGTTCATCGATGTTCTGTAAAGCCGATTCTGCTTTCTCCAGCAGATCCAGTAAATCAACCAATTTCAGCGTGCGGCTTTCATAATGAATTTGTAGTGAACGTATACCCGGCGTTAACTCCAGAACACCTTCCGGCTTGTTATCCTTTAGCCACAACATTAGTGCGTGCACACGGAAACGCAGCTCGATATCCAGCACCAGCGGCCCATATTCCACCAGCAAATATTTATCACCGGAAGGACGATAAACCACCTGCACACCATTGACCTTTTCGTCGATGGTTTTTAATACCGGCGTTTCGGGTAAATAATGTTTGTGTTGGTATTCAACAGGTGACAACTGCTCAATGGATGACAACTGTGCCTGTTCCAGTTGATTGGCATCGTTCATGGGCACAGGAATAAATTTCACCTTGTCACCGGCTTTAAGTTGACCAAGTTTCCACAGGTCTGCACTGATAACTGTGGCAGGGCAAACAAAACCACCCAGCGATGGTCCATCCGGCCCCAGAATCACCGGCATATCACCGGTGAAATCCACGGTGCCGATGGCATAGGCATTGTCATGAATATTGGAGGGATGCATCCCGGCTTCACCGCCGTCACTGCGCGCCCATTGCGGTTTGGGACCTACGAGTCGAATACCGGTACGACTGGAGTTGTAATGAATTTCCCACTCTGCATCAAAAAATGTTTTGATGTCATCGTCGGTAAAGAAATCCGGTGCGCCATGGGGACCATAAATCACGCGCAGCTGCCAGTGATTACTGATCGTCGGCATCACGGTTCCAGGCAATACTGCATCCGCAATTCTTTGATCTGTCACATCACAATGAATCACATCACCGGCGCGTAATGCGCGACCGGAATGACCGCCGAACTGTCCCAGTGTAAAGGTTGATTTTGATCCTAAATAATCCGGACATTTCAATCCACCCTTCACCAACAAATAAGCGCGCGCACCGGCGCCACTCACCTTGCCGATTTTTAAAACCTGCCCGGCCTTAACTGAAATTACTGTCCAGAATGAAACCGGAACCTCATCCAGACTCACCTGCATCTCCGCACCCGCCAGTACAACCTGGGTAGCATGATTGAATTGCAGTGTCGGACCATTCAATGTAATTTCAAATCCCGCCGCGATTTCATCATTGCCGAGCAGGCGATTACCCAAACGAAACGAATAACTATCAAACGGACCTGAAGGCGGCACGCCCACATCCCAGAAACCCACACGAGCCGGATAATCCTGAAGCGTGGTCATGGTGCCACCACTGATCACATCAATGGTCGACGGCTGATAATCAAAACCATTCAGGTAACGGGTGAAAATATCACCCTTCTGGAATACTTCTGTTTCAAGAATTGCACGTACATAATCGATATTGGTTTCAATGCCATAAATTTCGATTTCGCCCAGCACGTCACTCATTTTTTGAATGGCCTGCTCACGATCATCCGTCGTGACAATGACCTTGGCCAGCATGGGATCGTACAAGGGTGACACCTCAATACCGGTTTCAATCCAGTGATCGATGCGTATGCCATCGCCATGAGGAAACGCTACCTTGCTGAGCAAACCCGCAGAAGGCTGGAAGGCTTTATTGGGATCTTCCGCATATACACGCACCTGCAATGCATGACCCCTGCTTTGTAAATTAACCGGCAAGGTATTTAAATCACCCGCCGCCAGTCGAATCATCCATTCCACCAGGTCAACACCGAATACCTGTTCGGTCACGCCATGTTCAACCTGAAGGCGTGTATTTACTTCAAGGAAATAAAATTGATCTGTCTGCTGGTCATAAACAAATTCAACTGTGCCGGCATTGCGATAATTAACCGCGCACACCAGCTTGACGGCGGTTTCATGTAATTGCTTGCGCACATCGTCGGGAATATTGGGCGCCGGGGTTTCCTCAATCACTTTCTGGTTACGGCGCTGGGTTGAACAATCACGTTCACCGACGGCTACCGCATGTCCCTTGCCATCACCAAACACCTGCACTTCGATATGCCGCGCATATTCAATAAACTTTTCAACGAACACGCCGCTGTTAGAAAAATTATTGGCACTCAGACGACGCACAGAATCATAGGCTTTAGTGAGTTCTTCTTCACTCCAGCACAACTGCATGCCAATACCGCCACCACCTGCGGTACTTTTTAACATCACCGGATAGCCAACATCTTTTGCAGCGATGACTGCATCCTGCAAGGTATCCAGCAAGCCACTGCCGGATAACAATGGCACATCATTATCTTCCGCCAGTTGACGTGCAGTATGTTTTAAACCAAATGCCTGCATTTGATCCGTGGTGGGACCGACAAAAGCAATCCCTTCGGCTTCACAACGTTTCACAAAATCCGGATTTTCACTGAGAAAGCCATAACCGGGATGCACAGCTTCTGCACCAGATGATTTAATAATTTCAAAAATCTTGTCCTGATTCAGATAAGTTTCAGACGCGCGCCCGTCACCCAGACACCAGGCTTCATCC
>JBFHPZ010000358.1:0-3430 GCA_041592495.1 Gammaproteobacteria bacterium
CATTTCAATATTTTCAAATACAATGTCACTAATGCTCACGGCTTCATTTGTGACCTCAAACTCAACCCAAAAATTACTACCCTCATCAGGCACACTGTGAAAACCTATTTCACCGCTCATAAGCTCAACTATTTTTTTACAAATAACCAACCCTATTCCGGTGCCTTCAATTTTTCTTTTTTCTGCGCCCAGGCGGTTAAATGATTCAAATACCTTACCTTGTTGATCGGCAGGAATACCATATCCCGTATCTATGACACTGATACGAACTTTATTCGTGTCTCTTAAATCGACATTAACGGTTACTTCGCCATTTTCTTTGTTGTATTTAATCGCGTTAGACAACAGGTTTATCAGAACCTGCTTCAATCGCAAACTATCAGCCAGCACATTAGTTTCAGAATCAAGTTCATTGTTATCCTCAATGTGTATGTTAATATTTTTTTGCTCGGCCAACGGTCCAACAATATTTATACAATCAATAACAGTATCCATTAATGCCACGGGCTCAATATGCATATCAACCTTACCCGCTTCTATTTTAGATAAATCAAGCACCTCATTTATTAAGGACAATAAATGCTGGCCCGCCTTTATTATCTCGTTAACATTATCTACCTGTTGCAGAGAAAGATTTTGCTCAAGATTCATTTCAAGCAACTGACCAAAACCCAGAATTGCATTTAAGGGTGTTCGCAATTCATGGCTCATATTAGAAAGGAATTGTGATTTTGCCTGATTCGCATTGATCGCTTCCTGCCTGGACGCTTCCAGTTCCATCAAAGTCTGTTTTTGCAGGTTTGCCATTCTGCTTGCATTAACAATTGAGCTATAGGTAACATTGAATGGCTTAAGGAATTCGACAATAGATTCATCATATCCAAGCACTTTATTAGCCATACAATAAATAGCGATCCTGTTGCTGCCATGATAAACAGGCACGGCTAAAAATGAACTGATATGTGGATGACCTTCTGGCAAGACACCACTTCTGGAATCATTGACAGGGTCGTTGCTAATGACCGTCTTACCCGTAGTGATCGCACTACCAATGAGATTATCAAGATTGCGTAATTCCATGCCCTCATGATATCGATTATTGTAATAATCCAGAGTTTGCTGATCCCATAACAAATTGGAAATGGCATGTGTTTTGACATAGGGATCACCATTGTCATCATAGTGAATCTCTCCAATCATCCCGTACTGACTCTCAGTCAACTCAAGCAAACCCTCAAGGATATAATCCGCAACCTGACTGATATTATTATTCTCAATAAATTTATTCAGCCCATTTCGCAACAAATCCAGAAGGCGCTGTCGTTTTCTGCTTTGTACTTCAGCATTTTTTCTATCGGTGATATCCATTAACACACCCAGCATGTGTAATGGATCTCCAGATTCATTGCGCACCACATCACCGCGATCAAGTATCCACTTCACTGTACCATCGGGCCATATACAGCGATATTCCGACTCATATTCCTTAATGCCTTTTAAACAATTATCAACAGCATCAATAACTATTTTTTTATCATCAGGATGAATCGATTCCAGGAATCTTTCATAGTTTAAAACCAGCTCATTTTCATCAAATCCGAATAATGGTGGTATTTTACGAGACCAATAGAGACTGTTATCCTGAATATTCCAGTCCCATGTTCCTATGTTTGCAAATGACTGGCTACGTGAAAGGCGATCTTCGCTTATACGCAAATCATTTTCTATTTTCTTTATATGTGTGACATCAGTTCTTGCTGATACATATTGATATGGACGACCTTTTTCATCCAGCAACGGCACTATTGTTGATTCTACCCAATATAAACCTCCATTCTTCTTTCGATTACATATTTCTCCATGCCAGATCTTTCCTGATGAAATCGTCTCCCACATTTCCACAAAGAATTTTCTAGGGTGCATTCCAGAGTTAATGATTCGGTGATTTTTACCGATCAACTCATCTCTTTCATAGCCGGTTATTTCGCAGAACCTGGGGTTTGCATCTATTATATTGCCGGACAAATCCGCAACACTCACAATATTATGCGCATCCAGCACTCGCCGCCTGTTTTCGTTCTCTTGCTCAACCTCAACCATATATTTGCCTAACCGGGAGGCGGCAGTTACTCGGCGCAAAACATGATCAGTAGTTTCGACAATATTACATGGCTCATACACATCAATTACAATACTGTCGTTACTTATGGCTTCATCATGAATATCACATCCGACATTCGTTCGTGAATAAAGATAAATCACCGGTATATATGCCATTGATTTATCTTGTCGCAGTAAATTAACCAGCTCCATGCCCGTCATGTTATCCAGAAAATAATCGACCAAAATCAAGTCATACTTATTTATATGCAGGCTTTCCAGTAACGCATCCGATGGCCTTTCACAGAGATCAACAATCAGACCTGCTTGTACGAACAATAACTCGAGCACACCTGATAACACGACATCATTACTTACTAACAACAATTTATAAGCGCGGCGTTCATGCTCAATAAAATTTTTTTCAATGGATTGAATAATCAGCTTTTCATCATAGCCCTCATGACATATAAGACTGATATTGTTTCTTACCGCCTGCAATCGCTTGTTAAAATCAATGCTATTAGTGAAGTAGATAACACTATAGTGAACATCATTTTCGATTTGCCTTATCCAATCAAACACTTCCACACCATGATCTCGTAACCATGATTCATCAAACACAATAATGTTATGGTGTGAATTATCCAGAGAACCTAGAAGTTCGTTCGAATCATAGGTGACATCGACTTTATCAACCTTTTTCTCAAAATATTTTTTCAGGTAACTGGTGTACTTTTCAGAAAGTGCCAGATGAATGACATAGGGCAGTGTTGGCGCATTAACTTCAGTAATGCATTTCAGATTCCACTTTGGATGGATAGCGGCATCAAGCGTTGGCTTCAGGGACTTAATGGTATCAAGCCAGTTCTGGAGAAAACTTAAATCTTTTGTTTCGCGGTAGTTTTTTTCTGCATGTGTGTAGGCATCATTACATGCTACAAGCTCATTAACTCCTAGTAATCCTGCGATATCCAGAATACGCCTGCAGCGGCCAAACAACTCACAACAACAATCCGTATTACCAACGAATTGTTGCAGTAGATTTTCCAGGCACCGGATTTTGTCTGCTAATTCCCTGATATATTTATCTCTGAGACTGATAACTCCTACAGTCTCATCAATCAAGTTTTGCATTTTAAATTTTAATTATCACAACACACAGGCATTATGCCTTATGATTAACAAGGAAATTTGTAACTTATAGCACACAGAATCATTCTGGCCAGAATGAAAATGAAAATACAAGATTTGGTCGGAATGAGAGGATTCGAACCTCCGACCCCTACGTCCCGAACGTAGTGCTCTACCAGGCTGAGCTACATTCCGA
>JBFHPZ010000359.1:0-3421 GCA_041592495.1 Gammaproteobacteria bacterium
AGGATGAGATCGATGCTTCACAGGTAACTCGGGTCGTGATGTGCAGTGGTAAGGTTTATTATGACCTGCTGGAATATCGTCGTTCGTTTGAGAAAAATGAAGTGGCGATAGTGCGTATCGAAGAACTATATCCCTTCCCGGTGGTTCCACTAAACCAGGCGCTGGCGCCCTACCCCAATGTCAGGGAGTTGATCTGGTGTCAGGAAGAACCCAAAAACCAGGGTGCATGGGATTATTTTGAGCCACGCATGGCAGCCAAGCTGGAACATTGGTGTCAGGTGCGTTATGTCGGACGCGAACCCTCAGCAGCGCCGGCGGTGGGATCGGCTATAGTGCATGCCAAGCAGCAAAAAGCCCTCATTGCGGAAGCTTTGGGAGTTGAAATTCAGTGATAATGACTCAGGACTAATAACATGGCGATAGAAGTCAAAGTACCCAGTCTGCCGGAATCCGTTGCCGATGCCATTGTCGTCAACTGGCATAAGCAAGTGGGCGATGCGGTCAAACGCGATGAAGCGCTGGTGGAAGTCGAAACCGATAAGGTGGTACTGGAAGTGCCGGCACCCGCCGATGGTGTGCTGGAAGAAATTATCGAACAGGAAGGCACCACAGTCGTTGCGGAACAGTTACTTGCGCGGATAAATTCCACCGCCAGTGCAGCGTCAGCGGCAAGCCAACCGGAGCCGGCTTCCAGTGACGCGCCTCTTGAATCCAAACAGACCGAATCCATAATTACGCCGTCGGCGAACAAGCTGATTATTGAGAACAAACTCGATGCCTCGCAGATTGTTGGTAGTGGTCGCGATGGCAGGGTGCTTAAGGAAGATGTTTTGCAATATATGCAGGAAGGTGAAACAAAAACACCAGCGACAGTCGCACCTGTGGAAAACAAACCGGTTATTGAAACGCCGGTGGTTGAATCCATTTCCGGAGAGCGCAACGAACGCCGTGTGCCCATGACGCGGTTGCGCGCCCGTATTGCCGAGCGTCTGGTGGAAGCGCAACAGACCGCGGCCATTCTCACCACCTTTAATGAAGTGAACATGCAGCCAGTGATGGATCTGCGTAAAAAATATCAGGATAAATTCGAAAAAGAATACGGTATCAAACTGGGCTTCATGTCGTTTTTTGTGAAGGCTGCCATCGAGGCGCTAAAGCGTTTTCCTGCGGTGAATGCTTCTATTGATGGCAACGACATTGTTTATCACGGTTATTTTGATATTGGTGTGGCCGTATCGTCACCCCGGGGTCTGGTTGTACCGGTAATTCGCAATGCTGACCAGTTGAACCTCGCCGAAATTGAAAAAGCCATTGCTGATTATGTCGAAAAAGCCAAAAGTAATTCACTGGCTATTGAAGACATCAGCGGTGGAACCTTTACCCTGTCCAATGGCGGCGTATTTGGTTCCTTGTTATCCACACCCATACTCAACCCTCCCCAAAGCGGCATACTCGGTATGCACAAGATTCAGCAACGACCAGTGGTTGAAGAAGGTGCAATCGTTGCCAGGCCCATGATGTATCTGGCGCTGTCCTATGACCATCGCATTATTGACGGACGCGAAGCTGTGCAATTTCTGGTTGCATTAAAAGACGGCATCGAAGATCCGGCAAGAATGATTATTGGCGTCTAATAAAATTCGGGGATTATCATGGCTGATCATTATGATGTGGTAGTAATAGGAGCAGGACCCGCCGGTTATGTTGCTGCAATTCGTTGTGCGCAACTGGGCTTACAAGTGGCATGCATAGATAACTGGATAAATGCAGATGGCCAGCCGTCGTTGGGCGGTACCTGTCTTAATGTAGGATGTATTCCTTCCAAGGCCTTACTCGAATCATCAGAACTTTATGCGCAGGCGAACCATGATTTCGCAACCCATGGCATTCAAGTGTCAGGACTGAGTCTTGATTTGTCGGCGATGATGCAGCGCAAAAATAAAATTGTGACTGAGTTGACAAAGGGTATAGAAACCTTATTCAAGGCAAATAACGTGCACTGGTTGCATGGCTTTGGCCGCTTGCTGGCAAACAAGCGTGTGGAAATCAGTTCCGACGACAAGGTCACTGTAGTTGAAGCCGAGCATGTGATTATTGCTTCCGGTTCGTCCTCCATTGAAATTCCGGCGGCACCGCTAAACAATGAATTGATTGTGGATTCCACCGGCGCGCTGAGCTTTAGCGAAGTCCCTAAACGCCTGGGCGTGATTGGAGGTGGTGTTATTGGCCTGGAGCTGGGAAGTGTCTGGAATCGCCTGGGTTCGGAAGTGGTTGTGCTGGAAGCGCAGGACTCGTTCCTGTGGATGGTGGATTCCCAAATTTCCCGCGACAGCTTGCGCGAATTTAAAAAACAGGGATTGGATATACGTCTCAATGCGCGCCTGATGTCATCGGAAATCAAAGGCAAAGGTAAAAACCGGCAAGTCGAAGTGTTGTATCAGGATGCAGATGGCGATCATGTGGAAGTCTTCGATAAAGTAATTGTAGCCGTGGGTCGTCGGCCTAACTCGGACAATGTGTATGATGAAGAAGCCGAACTGGTTCTGGATGAAGGTGGCTTTATTCATGTCAATCGTAAGTGTGAAACATCGCTGCCCGGAGTGTATGCCATAGGTGATGTCGTGCGCGGCCCAATGCTGGCACACAAGGGTATGGAAGAAGGCATTATGGTGGCTGAACGCATAGCGGGTCATCATGCCCAGGTGAATTACGATCTGATCCCATCGATCATCTATACCCATCCGGAAATCGCCTGGGTGGGCAAAAATGAACAACATTTGAAAACCGCCGGCGAGAATTACAAGGTGGGAAGTTTTCCTTTTGCCGCCAGTGGTCGTGCCAAAGCGAATGGCGTTACAACCGGCATGGTAAAAGTGTTATCTCATGCCGAGACTGATAGAATACTTGGCGTGCATATATTCGGCCCACAGGCATCGGAAATGATTGCACAGGCGGTGATCGCCATGGAAATGGGCGCCAGCAGTGAAGACATTGGTATGACTATGTTTGCGCATCCAACTTTGTCAGAGGCCGTGCATGAAGCGGCGCTTGCGGTGAATGGTAATGCGGTCCACATCGTGCAACGCAAAGCCAAAAAATCCTGATCCTTAAAAGGATCTTGTCTGCGATAAAAAAGAAGCTGCGTGTACAAACCGGAACATACAAAATTTGTACACTGTCATTTAGCATGCAATGCTTTTTTGGATCTCGCAGAAAATACACATGATCTGTTTTAGGAGCACTGAAAGAAGATGGAACGGAAACAATGTCATCGCCAATGTACTTCACACAGTATGGTATTGTTGAACTAGGGCAAGCTGGTACTCTTGAAAAACATATATTGTTCAACGGAAGAGCAACAAGAACATTTGAAAACCGCCGGCGAGAATTACAAGGTGGGAAGTTTTCCTTTTGCCGCCAG
>JBFHPZ010000360.1:0-3397 GCA_041592495.1 Gammaproteobacteria bacterium
ATGACATAAAAATTCGGCTGGAAGGAGTCCCATTCGACTGTCCGTATGCTGGTCACGAGCGCTTCAATATGCTGATCACCAATCTGGAAACCCAGCTTGTCGGATAACTGTAAACCAAGCCGTTGCGCCAAACCCTGTTCAACCGATATCAGATACTGTCCCTTATCCTGCGGTTGCCACCAGAGGCCGTCCACAATTGTATTGTTGGCAGGCAGTTGATCGGTCCAGGACAAATTAAGTTCGCGCCGCAGTGATTCATCGTTTCTTGCCTGATCATCTACAGCATCTGTTATATCCAGATCATTCAGCGAAATAATCCTGCCGCGGGTCATGGGATAGAAACCTTCACTGTATAAATCATGTTGCAAAAAGAACGTGCGGATTTCATCCAGTTCGTAAGGCTGTATGTTAATAATGAAATGGTTCGGTGTGTCGTCAGGCAATTTATTTTGCCATTGTTGAATCAGATCGGTTCGCACCAGGAAAATGGTAATTACAATAATCAGGCCAAGGCTTAGCGCCATTAGCTGAAGTGTGGAGACGCCTGGATAACGCACAATATGTTGTAAACCATTGCGCCAGCTGGCACGAAACAGGGGCATGATCTTTTTGCTCATGCGGATCATGATGTTGGCGCTGATCAGGGTAAACAGGATACATGCCGCAAAGCCGGAAAGTACAATAAACGTAAGCCACAGATTTTGCGATTGCCACCACATGAGTACAACCAGACTCGCCACAGCCATGCCATACACCAGATAACCACTACTGCTTAAGGCCGGCAAATCACGACGTAAAATACGCAATGGCGATACGGATCTGAGACGGAGTATCGCCGGCAAGGCGAAACCGGCCAGCACAATCATGCCGGTTAGCAAACCGGTGAATAAGGCCGTGAGCGGTGGGGCAGGTAAATTATCGGGAATAAATTCGGCGAGCAATATGACCAGGCCCTGTTGCGTTAACCAGCCAATGAAAACGCCCAGACTGCTGGCGAGTAGTCCAATAATAATTAACTGGGCGGAGTAAATAGATAACAAGGTATGTTGTGACGCGCCAAAGCAACGCATCAATGCACTTTGATCATAATGGCGTTTGCCATAACGATTGGCGGCCAGCGCAATGGCAATACCCGCAAGGATGACACTGAGCATCGATGCCAGTGATAAATATTGATCGGCTCTGTTGATGGCCGAGTTGAGCGCGGGTGCCCCACTGGCGCCACCCAATAGTTTCTGGCTGGGATTGAGTTTGGGCTGTAACCATTTTTCAAACGCGTTACGAGGTTCAGCAGGACCTGCGAATAAAACAGAATGGGTGACACGGCTGCCGGGTTGTACAATGCCGGTTTTTTCAATGTCATCAACATGCATGAGTAATGCGGGCGCAAACGCGATAAAGCCACCGGTTTGTCCGGGATCATTTCGTAACACTGCCGCCACTGTGAAATGTGCGTTACCGATTTCAATTTCCTCGCCCACATTTAAATTCAGACTTTGAAACAATCGTGGTGATAACCAGGCTTCACCTGGACTGGGTCCGTTGGTGACTTTGATTTCTTCTGATTGCAGTTGCCGGCTTATGCTGATCTCGCCGCGGAGTGGATAGCGATCATCAACCGCCTTGACCTGGGCCAGCTGAAATTCATTGTGGGCAACAATGACGCTGGAAAAAATCAAACCTGTGCTTGTTTCCAATGCGTATGTGGTTTGTGCTTCTTCAATAAGATACTGGTCAATGGCGCGCGGACTGCGTAACAATAAATCGCCACCCAGGAAGCGACCGGTCTGGTCATGCATTACCTGCTGAACGCGCTGGGTGAAGAGATCAATGGAAGTGACACTGGCTACGGCAATCAACAAGGCCAGTATAAGAATGTTCAGTTCACCACTGCGCCATTCCCGTCGCAGTAATCGCCATGCAATGATAATGCTATGCATCGACAGTCCTTAGTGCACCATTCTCCAGTATGCAACGACGTTGGCATTGTCGAGACAATTGCTCATCATGGGTTACGATAACCAGTGTGGTTTGTAATTCACGGTTGATTTCCATTAACAGGTCAATAATCATTTCGCCGGTTTTGGCATCGAGATTACCGGTGGGTTCATCGGCAAACAAAATACTGGGTCGGGTAATAAAAGCGCGCGCAATGGCTACACGTTGTTGTTCACCACCGGAAAGCTGCTTGGGGTAATGATGTATGCGTTGTTTCAGGCCAACCCGTTCCAGCAAGTCCAGGGCCTTGTCCTTGCCGTTGACTTCGCCTTTTAGTTCCAGGGGGAGTAACACATTATCCAGTGCGGTGAGTCCCGGTAATAACTGGAATGACTGAAAAATAAATCCCACATGTTTAGCGCGCATATCGGCGCGCTGGTCCTCATCCAGTTGATCGAGTCGGGTTCCCAGTAAATGGATTTCGCCCTGGTCAGCTTGATCCAGTCCTGCCAGTAATCCCAGTAGTGTTGACTTGCCCGAGCCGGATGCACCCAGAATCGCCAGGGTTTCTCCAGACTTGATTTCAAGCTCGACACCGTTCAGGATCACCAGTGATTCATGGTTATTAGCATCGGGCGAGGATACTTGCTTATGTAACTGGTGGGTCGTAAGGATAATGTTTGGAGTATTCATGATTAAATTATTGTCAGGGCTAGTTCTCATTATAGGCATAGCTTATTCATCACTGCCAGGTGCCAAATCATCCGCAACCATTCTGGTAATGGGTGACAGTTTGAGTTCAGCCTACGGCATAGACCCACAACAGGGCTGGGTGTTCCTGCTGGAGCAACATTTGCAGCAACAAAAAATGAATTACCGTGTTGTGAATGCCAGTATCAGCGGCGATACCACACTCAATGGCCTTAATCGCTTGCAATCCACACTGGATCGACATCAACCCGATATCGTTGTTCTGGAGTTGGGCGGTAATGATGGATTGCGCGGATTATCAATAACAGAAATGAAACAAAATTTGTCACAGATGATCGCCCTGTGTCAGCAACACCATGCCCGTGTTCTGTTAACTGGTATACAGATTCCACCCAATTATGGCGCACGTTATAGTGAAGCTTTCAGTCATGTTTATGATGAACTGGCAAATCGCCATGGTGTAACTCTGGTGCCTTCGCTGTTAAAAACGGTAGGTGACGATTCAAAGCTGATGCAGACAGATGGTTTGCATCCCACCGCCCAGGCGCAGCCAATTATTTTGCAGAATGTACTGCAATATCTTCAGCCTATGCTGTCAGAAAAACAAACTATGGATAGCCGGACACAAAATAATTAGTATGTTGTGGCATTATTGGCTATAAATACACTATGGAAACTCTGTAACAGCCAGAGTTTTTACATTAGAACAATGTAATCGCATAAAAGCACTATAGTTCTCTGGTGTTCC
>JBFHPZ010000361.1:0-3387 GCA_041592495.1 Gammaproteobacteria bacterium
CTGCCGGAAATTGCACTCAAGGTGAAAACCGCCACCAGCAATCCCAATGTCAGCCTGGAGGAAGTATCGCGTATTGTTGAAGCCGATCCGGCCATGGTGGCACGTTTGATTCAGGTGGCGAATAGCCCTATCTCGCGCGGTTTTTCCCAGGTACACAACATCAAGGCTGCTATTGTGCGTCTGGGTTTGAGTGCGACCCGTAACCTGGTGATCAGCCTTGCAGTGAAGCAATTATTTCAAACCCGATCTGCCTTGCTTAAAACGCGGATGCAGCACCTCTATGATCACAGTATCGAAGTGGCTGCCATCTGCTTCGCCATATCGAAAAATACCGGTCATCTGGAGCCGGATAACATGCTGCTGGCAGGTTTGGTACATGATATAGGCGTGATCCCGATACTGACCTACATTGATCAAACTGGTCTGGAATTACATGATGAGCAGGAGCTGGAAAACATCATCAGTAAACTGCGTACCGTGGTAGGAAGTATGGTGATACGTCACTGGGAATTTTCTTCGGATCTGATTAGCGTGGTGGAGGACGCGGAAAACTGGCAGCGAAATTCCGGCAAGCCACTGGATGCCTGTGACATGGTCATCATTGCCCAGATCTATAACATGTTACAGAAACATCAGGTTAAGAATTTGCCTCGTATCGATGAAGTGCCGGCTTTCGGCAAGTTGTTAAATGACAAACGTGATCCGGGTTTTGTCGGCCAGATCATGGAGCAGGCCAATGATCAAATAACGGAAGTCATGCGGCTTCTACGTATTTGATCCAGCTATTGGTTTATTGAAAGTTTCTAATCACGCCGGACACTATACCCAATACTTCCACTTCATGGTTTTTCAGCATGATCGGCTGCATATCCGGGTTGGCGGGTTGCAGGCGTATGCCATCGGCTTCGATGTAGAATTTCTTCAGGGTCACCTGTTCACCATTGATCAGCGCCACCACTGACTGTCCATTGGCTGCGGTTTCCCGTTTCTCCACAATAATGATGTCGCCATCCTGAATATTGTCATCAATCATGGAGTGGCCCTGTACGCGCAAGGCATAGGTATTTCTGCGTACCATGCTGGCCGGAATCTTGATGGTTTCCTGGTGTTCGATGCGCTCAATGGGGCTGCCAGCGGTAATTCGACCCAGTAATGGAATTTCCACCATGGCTTCGATACTGCTATCTATGGGTTCCAGGTCGGCGGCCCAGGTAGGGTGTTGATGTTTGGGTATTAACAGGCTGACATTACTCATTTGCAGTGCTCCTGATGACTGGGGTTAGTGTTTGATAGTAGGAACCTCGTCGGGGAAATGCAAGTGGAAATCTAATAAAATTATAAACTTAGGCTTAATAGTTTAAAAATAAATTAAGTTTACTGGGTGAAATGCTTGAACATGTCACCTATGGCTTTTGATAATTGGGGTGAACGATCGGGCTGGCGTATCGCCTGATGAATACTGTCCTGCATGCCCGGGATATTAATCAAATCCACAATCACCAGATTGAAAAACTCCTGACCTTCCTTGCAATGCGCCAGGTTTTCCAGGAAGGCATGAATAATATCGGCCTGCTTCAGGCTTTCCCAGCAGCGACCGGAGATGGACGCGAGAATTTCCGCATTTTGGCCAATATCGTGATTCAGGGTGGTCAGCACCAGATCTTCCGTTATGCGTGGATTTTCACAACCCGACACGGCACGCAAACACAGGGAGATGATGTTGGTCTCTGCTTGTGCGCTGTCGAGTTCCTGTTGCAGGCGTTGGCCTATGGCCCTGGCCAGTGGTTCGGGTATGGCTTCATGTTCCAGGCACTGGCAAAGCGCATCCAGAGGTTGCGGTGGTAATTTGGCGATAGCATCGGCCAATACTTGTGCATGGGAAGCTTCATCGAGGCGACTGACGATATCGGCTATTCCTTGCAGGCCAACGAAAGCCCATTGATCAAAACCGGCATGACCACTGAAATAATCCAGGGCATGCTGGTAAAAACGGGACGGCGGTTTACCAAGGGTTTTTGCCGCCTTGGCATGGAAACAGGCCATATGTTCCTGCTTGGGCTTAAAGCCGTAAGGATTGGATTCCTCTTCCTGTTGCTGATCACCTTTTTGCAGCAGCCGATAGACGAAGTCGTCACGGATACCGGCGGTCAGTCGGCCAGTGGCATCCAGAGGAAAGCGCAAAAACCAGATCACCAGATCATCGTCCGCCTGATCCTGCCATACCATCATGCCCAGCCAGGCCTGTTGTTGCAGTGGCCAGGGATAAGGGATGTCACCCTGCTCGAAAGCCAGAAATGTTTCACTGGATATTTCCTGCATACGCCGGCCCATATCAAATAGCCTGAATGAGGTGCCAGCCTGGTTGAGAAAATCTGATATACCGTTTATCTGTGCCATGTTGATTTGCGAAAGTTAGTTGCTTGCTTCATGGGCCAGAAGTTTACCTGAATGAATATCCAGTACCAGTTTCCCTTCCAGAACATCCAGCATCATTTGGCCACCATGAGTCTTGCGCCAGCCATGCAGTATGGGTACATCACGCTCACCCCTGACCAGTGATTCCAGATGCTTGCGAGTGGCTATGCTGGCCGGGTTAATATTGTGCCTGGCGGCATTAAGTTTGAGAACTGCAAACAATATATCGACCTTGGCATCATCCTCGATGCTCAGCTTTTGAGGAAATTTAAGTACTGGCCAGTCGGATTTGGGTAGATCAAGCCCTTGTTGAATGGCGTTAAGGATGGCCCTGGTGTCTTCACTCGAGAGCCTGCTACGGTTCAGCGAGCGCAAGCCCTGCAGTTGCGAATCATTGTTCGGTTTCTGACGAGCAATATCGATCAGGGCGTCATCAGGCAAAATGCGTTTTCGCGGTTTATTTCGCTGCTGCGCCGTATTCTCTCGCCATGCCGTAACCGCTCGCAGGATGGCAAGCTGTTGACCCTTCAAACGCTGGTGACCACTGACTTTCAACCACATGGATTCCGGATGATTTTTATAAGTGTCCGGTTGAGTGATCAGATCAAAGTCTTCATCCAGCCAGTGTAATCGATCAAGTTTAATCAGCTGATCACGCAGAATTGGAAACGCTTTTGCAAGGTACAGTACATCATTACCTGCGTATTCGATTTGTTCAGAACTCAAGGGACGTTGCATCCAGTCGGTACGGGTTTGCGTTTTGTCAACATCAATATCCAGAATGGATTTGATGAGCGTGGCATAACCCACCTGATCACCATAACCGCAAATAGCCGCTGCAACCTGGGTATCAAATACCGGCTTTGGCATAACATTAAAATGATGATGAAAAATTTCCATGTCCTGATAAGCCGCATGAAAC
This sequence comes from Gammaproteobacteria bacterium, assembly GCA_041592495.1. Taxonomy (GTDB): domain Bacteria; phylum Pseudomonadota; class Gammaproteobacteria; order SZUA-229; family SZUA-229; genus JBFHPZ01. The sequence goes on from JBFHPZ010000361.1 coordinate 3,338, forward strand.
ACTTTCAGAATCGCGGTATCCGCTAATAAATTTAACAACGGCTGCAAATC
>JBFHPZ010000362.1:0-3374 GCA_041592495.1 Gammaproteobacteria bacterium
GAGGATACCAATGCAGAATTTGCCAATGCCATATTCCGTTTTTTTGCTGCAGGCACTCCTGAAAACATAGCAACCCAGATTGCCGGCAAAGCCTCCAATGTCGCACCTGCAAACCAGACTTTGCAACTACGTGCTGTACAAACCAATTCCACCACTGCCCAATGTGAAGCTGCATTACAGGGAACCACCTCGGTCAATCTGGCTTATGAATGCAATAATCCCTCAAGCTGTGGCAGCACCAATTTACTGAATATGACCACTGCTGCTGATAGCCAGACTATAGCCCGCAACAACAATGGCGCGGTGGCAAGTTACACCCCTATCAATATGACATTCGATGCCAACGGTATTGCAGATTTCAACATCAATTACAGTGATGCCGGCCAAATCACCTTGCATGCACAAAGACTTATAACCGCCGGCATTGGCGATCCACCCAGTACATCATTCAATCTGCTTGGTGCATCTAATGGATTTGTAGTGCGACCTTTTGGCTTTGATATGGACTTTAGTGGTGATCGTGCTGCCAACGGCATAACGGGAAGTTCCTATGCTGCGGATGCAACCGGTTCACCATTCCAGATTGCTGGCACTGCATTTGACACCAGCCTAAGGGCTGTTGTCTGGAACAGTGCCGATGACACTGACAATAACGGCATCCCTGACAACTGCGCCAACCTCACAGACAACATCGTAACGGGTAATTTTGGTAATGAAATTACAGCCATCATCCCTGCGAACGTAACTCTCAGTCATACTCTGGCAGCACCCGCTGCGGGTACAGTTGGAACAGTAACGACTAATAGCAACAGTGCTGCCTTTATCAATGGCGCCGGCACCAAATCCATTGACTGGGACGAAGTCGGCATCATCAATCTTAATTCCACATTAGCCAACTACCTGGGCTCAGGAGAAAATGTTGCCGGCAATGTTTGCAATGTTGGCCGTTTCTATCCTGCCTTTTTTTCGATTGCCAACCAAAACTTAATTAACCGCAGTGACATTCTGGCCTGCGTTGATCCCTTTACTTACATGGATGAAAACTTCCGTATTGATTTTGATTTACAGGCATACAATTCTCGATTGCCCGCCACCATTACACAAAACTATACCGGCGCATTTGCCAAGCTTGATATCACCAATCTGGCAGACATGAACTATGGCGCCACCGATACCGGCAATGATTTAAGTTCACGCTTAAATGTCACATCAATTGGAGCATTCACGAATGGTACGGCTGCAATCCAGGCCACCTCTTCCTTATCACGTTTGATCGCTGTGGATGGCCCCTATAGCAATTTGCAAATCGGTACAGCACCTCTGGATAGCGATAATGTTGCCTTACAAACACTGGATCTTTCCCTTGACGGTGGACCGAATAGCCATGGTGAAATTGGTCAGACTGATGTTCGTTACGGTCGACTAAATATCACCAATAATTTTGGCTCAGAACTCTTGCCCCTGAATATTCAATTAGTCACACAATACTATGCCAATGCGACATCCCAATTTATTACCAACACCGATGACAGTTGTACGGTTATCGATACTGCTGATGTTTTGTTATATAACGATCAGGAACCAAAACAGGGACGCGCAGTAGGTAATCCGGTGATCAATATCAACGGTGGTAACACAACAACACTCACGGCTGTCACTCCTTTTGTTGGCGGTATCGCCACCATGAATTTCACTGCACCGAATGCGGAAGGTTATGTGGATATGGAAGTGCAAACGCCGGTGTATTTATTATCCAATCTCGATGGTATTGATCAGGGCATACAGGGACCGGGACAACATTGCACACCAGGGCTGGCGGCATCGAATCCGGCCTTTGTTCCGGCATGTGTCGCCGATACCATAACGGAAGATGATGTTCCGCTGGGCCGTGGTACGTTTGGTATTTTCCGCGGCAGTGATCGGGTGATTTATATTCGTGAAGTGTATTAGGCTTTAAGCGCCCAGACGTTTTTTTAAATAAGTAACGACTTTGCCCAGCCCCAGTTTCAACTCATGATCCGCATGTTCCATTAAAGGTAAAAACTTGCGTAGCGCCGAAACCAGTTGCTCCTTGCCAAGACTGGACAGATCAGATTTCAGCAGCGCTTCCAGGTCCACATCCACCTGCTTCATCACCGGTTTTGCTGTGACTGGTTTGCCGGCATGGTAAGTAATGATTTTATTTCCACCGGCAGCCACGGCCTTTTTCATTGCAGCTTCGGCTTCAGCAAATAATTGTTCTAGGTCACTCTCGTTTTCATCTGACATTTCATGGGCAGTAATGCCTGCACTGAAACTGAAATGAAAAGATTCACTACCCAGCTTAACCTTGAGGCGCGCAACCCGTTCACAAATCCGGCTGATGACCAACTGTGCTCCTTTCGGATCGGCACTGGGAAGTACCAGCGCAAATCGTGACACACCCAGGCGCCCGGCGATATCTTCCTTACGCAAACCTTCGCGTATGATGCTGGCTACCTTGACCAGTATTTGTTCCGCCACATCCTTGCCGTGCTTGACGAAAAACTCGGCGAAATGATCGATATCACAACGCACCACAGCCACATCGGTGACGTGACGTTTGGCATAAGCCAGGGCCTTGTCGCCATGCTCGCGGAAGGCTGCCTCGGTGAGCAAACCGGTGAGCTTGTCGGTGGCGACCTGCTGCTCCAGATTTTGCACCTGTTTACGATAATTGATGTGAGTTGCAGCGCGGGTTTTTAACGATACCGAATCGAAAGGTTTACTGATGAAATCGGTAGCACCTAATTCAAGAACTTCTTCCTTGGCGCCTTCGGACTCTTCCGCGCCGGTAATAATAATAACGGGCAGGTTTGATAATGCAGGATCATTCGACTTGCGAATATTTTCCAGAAGTTCGTAACCATCCATGTTGGGCATACCCAGGTCGGTAAAGACCACACTGATATTTTTATTTTGCTGCAACTGTTCCCAGGCATCTTCACCATCTTCAGCTTCGATGACGACATATTCTTTTTCCAGAATTTTAACCGCAGCCCGACGTATCACCCGCGAATCATCAACAATCAAAACTTCAGATGGTGTATTACTCACGCTCACAGAAACCCCTGGAAAACATAGCCCCTGGCCAACAGGCTGGTATTTAGAATTATTGCTTAACAGAAGAGACTAGCTGATTGCTGTAATTCTGCAATCAGCCAGTCATATGAGATTAAAGAAAATCAGGCGTCTTTAGCCGGGCGTGATGCGCGCTTACGCTCATTTTCAGTGAGCAATTTCTTACGCATGCGGATATGGTGAGGCGTGACTTCTACCAGCTCGTCTTCATCGATGAATTCCAGCGCCTGCTCCAGCGTCATACGAATTGGCGGCACCAGGATCAGGTTTTCATC
>JBFHPZ010000363.1:0-3371 GCA_041592495.1 Gammaproteobacteria bacterium
CCGGTGAAGTAAACCGTATCGTGTAATCCCAGTTCCTTAACCCGTGTCTTTATATCGGCCAGAGCCGGACCTTCCCCAGCCATGATGACAGCAAGATCAGAAATTGTTTGGGTTACTCGCTGAATGACCTGCAACAGAAAATCAATATTCTTTTCAAAGGCAATACGCCCCACATGTACCAGACAAGGTCGTTCAGCTGCTATGCCTAACTGTTGTTTGAATTGATTAATCTCTGTTGAATCAATCTGCCTGGTTGTTTGCGACGCACCTATACCCGTAGGGATAATTTCCATACGCTGCTTCACGCCATATTTTTCAAGTACGCTACGCATAGCTGTTGAAGGCACAACAATCGCATCTGCCTGATTGCATTGGGAACAGGAAAATCGTCGCGCAATGTAGCGCGTAAATTCTTTCGGCAAGAACGGCAGATAATGAAACAGATATTCTTCAAAGAAAGTGTGGTAACTGACAACCGCCGGAATGTTTAATTGCTTTGCCAGTTTAAGCCCCAGGTAGTGAGCAACAAATGGTGTATGAATATGCACCAGGTCAAATCCTTGTTGTTTGAACTGATCAAGATGCTTCATAGCATGTTGCATTTTGAGCATACGATCTTCGGGATCCATTAACACACGTCGCGATGGAATCCGATACACTTGCCGTTCGTTATTATTATATTCCTGAGGATATTCCGGCACGATCAGGGAAACATGATGCCCCAGGTTTTCCAGTTCCTGTTTGAACGTTTGTATGGAAGTGGAAACACCATTGATTCTGGGAAAATAAACATCACTGACCATCAAGATTTTCATACAACCGCCCTATTCGGAGACGTTTTAACTCCTAACCTGGCGGTATCCTAGAACAGCAGTGTGACAGTCTTGTTAACAATCAGTAGGTAAATAGCTTACAGAAATAACGAGAAATTATTCATTGAGAAGTTGCAGCGCCAGTTTGATGAAGTCGATCGAGGTCAGAATACCAACCAGCTGCCCATCATTCACTACAGGTATGGCACCGTGCTTGTGTTCGATGAAGAACTCACCTGCAGCTTGCAAGGTATCATCCGATCTCAAGGTCAGGCAATTCCTGGTCATCACTTCTTTGATGATAGTACGTTCTTCACGTTGCGCGAGTTTGCTAAAACCATAATTTTCAACGATCTTGAATGCATGATTAAGCAAATCCCGCTGAGTAAGCATGCCTGCAAAGCCATCATCATTCACGATTGGAATATGCCGAATATTATACTTTTTTAATAGCATGCGCGCCTGATGCACATTATCGGTTTCTCTAAGTGTGATGACCTCAGCGATCATAATATCGGCAACAGTTTTCATTTAACCTCACAGGTATTTTTTCAGGTAGTTCTGAAACGTTGAACAAGATCGCTCATGCGAACAGACATTCCCATTAATTCTTCCGTATGAGTCGCAACCTGTCTTGCACTCAATCGAGTATTATCCGATAAATTGTTCATTGCATTGATATTCTGTCGTATTTCTTCCGAAACACAACTTTGTTCTTCAACAGCACTGGCAATAGACATATTCATGTCACGAATACTGGCCACAAGATTTGCTACTTCTTCCAGTACTTTCTCCATATCAGCAGCCTGGGCAACGGTATCCTGTACCTGCTGGCGTCCACGGGACATCTGATTTACCGCATGCTCTGAACCCAACTGCAACTTTTCAATCATTTTTTGAATTTCTTCAGTTGATTTCTGCGTGCGACTGGCAAGGGTTCTGACCTCATCCGCAACGACAGCGAATCCACGACCTTGATCACCCGCACGTGCGGCCTCAATAGCTGCATTTAATGCCAGCAAATTTGTTTGCTCGGCTATACCTTTAATAGAATCGACAACGGCACCAATCACTTCCGTATCTGTTGCCAATGAAACTATGGACTCAACAGAATCTTCTATAACTTTTGCGGTTTCTGAAATACTGTTGATAACCCTGACAGTAACACGCTTTCCATTTTGAACCGCATCATCGGCAGATTGTGCAATATCAGAAGCACTGGCTGCATTGTTGGCAATTTCCGCTACCGCACCACTCATCTGGTTCATGGAACTGGTTAAATGCTCAATCTCATGCCCCTGATTATAAATAGCATCATTAGCCGATTGAACTTCCTGCATTGTTGATACAGCTAAATCTGAAACATTATTTGCACTGAATCCGATTCTGCCAATGATGGTTTTCAGCCGATGTTGCATCATGTGCTCATAGGTTGATATCTGCCCGACTTCATCAATACGGCCCGTATAAATATATTGCATCCAGCGATTATCAAGTTGTTTACATGTTTCTTTTGCCAATTTGGTAATCGGCTTTAACACAAAAACCTGTAATACTCCGCTAGTCAGAAAGACGCCAAGTATCGCCAACATACTTTGTAAAAAACCAATACCTGAAAACCACGTAATCCCGACAACACTGAGGGCGGTGATAATATTGATCAATCCTAGTTTATGTATCAGCCCTGCTCTAAATCCGGTGGGCTTGATCGGTAACTTACCTTTGTTTACAGCCTGATAAAAATGCTCAGCTCGTTTTACAGAATCTTTCGATGGCTTGCGTCGCACTGATTCATAGCCACAAATTTTCCCATTTTCAAACACTGGTGTTACAAAAGCATCAACCCAGTAATAATCACCATTTTTGGCTCTGTTCTTGACTATGCCCATCCAGGGTTTGCCTTGTTTTAAGGTCTGCCACATATCTTCAAATGCTGCAGCCGGCATGTCTGGATGACGAACGATATTATGAGGATGGTCAATCAGCTCTTCATTTTTAAAACCGCTGATTTCTACAAAAATTGGATTGACGTCCTTAATAACTCCTTTTAAGTCAGTAGATGAGATAATTTCCTGTTCCATTCCCAATTCGATCTCACGATCGGTAATAGGGAGATTGCGACGCATGTTTTTACCACTTAAAAATTGACCTCAGAATTATAGGTGATATTTCCCGAAAAATGACTTTAGTCAAAATTTTTTTACCCAAAAAAAAGAAGCGCAGTAATAACTGCGCTTCTTTTCGAAGAATAATATTGCCGACAGATTATTTGTTGGCGATATCTTCCAGAGCTTTTGCACGGATAATCTGGCCATCCAGTGCAGCTTCCTTGGCGCTCTTGCCATAGGCAACAGCCATCAGTGTGCTGTAATAAGTCACAGGAATCTTGAACTTGGTGCCGTAGGTGGCATTGATCTGATCCTGATAAACTTCCACGTTCATCTGACATACAGGGCAAGGCGTTACGATCATATCGGCTCCATTATCCAGTGCAGATTCGATAATGCCTTTAACCAGCGCCTGGGATTTTTCCGGTTCGGAGAATGCCAGTGCACCACC
>JBFHPZ010000364.1:0-3337 GCA_041592495.1 Gammaproteobacteria bacterium
AACCTTCACCACCTGCTGGGCACCACCGATGGTGAATATATCCCGTGTACCCGGCACCCGTTTCAGCTCCGCTTCCAGGCCATGGGCCACCTGCAATAAATCATAGCCACTGCGCTGCTCATCTTTAGTCCACAGGGTAATACCAACAATAGGCACATCATCAATGCCCTTGGGTTTGATAATGGGTTGCGCCACGCCAAGACCGGCGGGATACCAGTCACCCTTGGAAAAAATCTTGTTATACAAACGCACTATGGCCTGGGTGCGGTCTTCACCCACTTCATATTCCACGGTCAAAATGGACAAACCGGGACGGGAAACCGAATACACATGTTTAACACCCTCGATTTCCGACATGCTTTGTTCAGCCGGCACACTGACCAGGCTTTCTACTTCTTTTGCCGAGGCACCGGGGAAAGCGATAAAGACATTGGCAAAGGTGACATTGATTTGCGGCTCTTCCTCCCGTGGCGTGACCATGACGGCAAACACACCCAGCAGCAAACCCAGTATGGCCAATAGAAAGGTAATTTCGGTAGTGAGGAATTTTTGCGCGATGCTGCCGGAAAAACCCAGACCCTTGTTTTGATCATCCTGTGCCATGATTATTTCGTAGCCTGCTGTTTGAGCGCGACGGTGGCTGCCTGTGGATCAATAAATACCTGATCCCCTTCGGCAAGACCGGCATGGACCACCCGTCGTCCATCAACGACAGATTCACCCGGCCGGATCTGATGCATGGCGATGCGACCATCCGCCTGCTTCACATAGACCGCCTGCATTTCACCACGATTCACCATAGCCTGGGCCGGGATCACCAGCAGAGGTCTCTCACCAACGACAAAACCCACCTTGGTCACCATGCCGGGATACATGGCGCCCACACCTGGCGGTAGCTCAACCCGCACACGAAAGGTATGGCTGAGCTCATCGGCGTAAGGGAATACCGTGATCTTTTCACTCACCTGGCTGCTGCCATCGGGCAACTCAATATAGGCTTTTTGATTACTGCGAACACTTTCGACATAGGCCTGCGGAATATCCACCACGGCACGAATGGCATCCAGTGAAATTCCACTCACCAGAGGTGAGCCCACATTCACCGCCTCACCCACTTCGATATGACGTTTGGTAACTATGCCACTATAGGGTGCGCGGATGATGGTGTTTTCGTATTCTTCCCTGGCTTTTTTAACGCTGGCGCCGGCGGCATCCAGTCGTGCTTCCGCACCTTTAAGCGTGGCACTGGCCTGATCCAGCGCTGACCTGGAAACCAGTTTCTGTTCATACAAATCACTGTAACGATCAAAATCCGATTTACTGCGTTCATAATCAGCCCTGGCTTCCTCGAAACCGGCTACCGCCAGATCCAGATCGGCTTTTTGCCGGGTTCCCCTGAAGCGCGCAATCACCGTACCCTTTTTCACAATGTCATCAACATCGATAAAGACTTCGGCGATACGCCCGGAGGTTTCCGCCTTCATGGTGGCCTGGTTCACCGCTTCGATAAATCCGCTGAGCTGATACACCACTGGCACCGGTACTCGCTCAACCGTCGCGGTTTGCAGGGATTCCTCTGCAAATAAATTCAGGGATGTCATGAACACAAGGAAAAATAAACAGAATCGCATGGCAGGCATCTTTTGCATTTGATTAATTAAGCTATATTTATAGACCATATGGGTTTATCGCAAATTGATGTAAACCCATGTATGCTTGATTTTACGTTATTCAAGGGAACGCAATATGCCGCACAAGATATTTTTTATTCTCAGCCTGATTTTTTTCTCCTTCAATTCAGCCACGGCGGCCGTCTATAAATGGGTTGATGACAAGGGCAATGTACATTACTCGGAACAACGCCCCCTGGATAATTCGGCAGAAAAATTAAGGATTGATAAAGCACCACCACCCAGCAGCTCCAGCTACAAAAAACCTTCCCTGAAAACCAAGGAAGATGATAAAAACAAATCTGATGAGACAAAAACGGCTAATAATGATAACAACGGCATGAGCGCCAAAGAGAAGCAGGATCTGTGCGACCAGGCTCGTAAAGATCTTGCATTAATGGAAAGCACCGGTCGTTTACGCGTAAAAGACAAGGATGGCAATGTCAGCTACATGCCAGAAGAAGACAAAGCAGCACGCATCAAACGTAATCAGGATCGGATTAAACAATATTGCCAATAACCGGAAAAGTCACATGCCTTTATTCCATATTCGCAGCAACACCCCTATCGAAGATAAAACAGCACTGGCCTTGGCGGCATCAAAGCAGGTGGCGCAGCTACTGGGTAAACCCGAAAATTATGTCATGGTGGTAGTCGAAGACAAACAACATCTGGTGTTTGCCGGTAATGATCAACCTGCAGCCTATCTGGAACTGAAAAGCATCAATTTACCGGAATCAAAAACAACCGAATTATCGTCAGACCTGTGTGATTTTATTAGCCAACAACTTGGTATAGACAGCCGTCGTATTTACATTGAATTCAGCAATGCCGAACGACACATGTGGGGCTGGAATGGCGCAACGTTCTGAAACAAGCCCATTCAGCCATCAGCACTAGTTACTGATTCCAGGCTTTCGCAACTATCTACCAGTGGAACCGGTCGGCCTATGGCATAACCCTGGGCATAATCAACACCCAATTTCTTCAGCATTTCCACAACCTCATCATTTTCAACAAACTCGGCTATGGTTTTTATGCCCATAACATGCCCGATACTGTTAATGGACTGAACCATGGTTGCGTCCATTTTATTCGTGGGCATATCACGAACAAAGCTACCGTTAATTTTCAGAAAATCGACCGGCAAGGTTTTTAGATACATAAAAGATGATAAACCACTACCAAAATCATCAAGCGCAAAACTGAAGCCCCTGGCTTTTAATGACCGAATCAATTCGGCCGCGTTGGACAGGTTATGTACAGCCGCGGTTTCAGTTATTTCAAAACAAATACATTCCGGTGAAATATTATAAAACTGACAACGCTTGACAATATAATCGTACAACCTTTCGTTATCAGTGATCGAGTTACCTGAAAGATTGACATTGTAGACGACACATTCCTCTTCGCTATTCTCATTATCGTGCAGCCATTTAAACGTTGCATCTATCACCCAGCGATCAATGGTCTGCATTAGGTTGTAACGTTCTGCAGCGGGTATAAAACTGCCCGGCGGTATAATATCTCCATTTCTTTCCTGCAAGCGCACCAGGACTTCACGGTGCAGATTGCTACCTTTGCCAAGGGGTTTGATATCCTGCACATATAACATCAAGCGATCTTCATCCAGCGCCTGATTGAGTCTCGCCACCCATTGCATTTCC
>JBFHPZ010000365.1:0-3336 GCA_041592495.1 Gammaproteobacteria bacterium
AGCTTTGGCATCGGTAAAGGCACCTTTTTCATTGCCGAACAGTTCGCTTTCAATCAAGGTTTCAGGTAATGCACCACAGTTAATCGCGACAAAAGGATAGTCACGACGATGACTCATATAATGAATCGCCCTGGCGGATAATTCCTTGCCAGTACCGGTTTCGCCCTGAAGCAGAACGCTGGCATCACAAGTGGAGAATTTATGAATCAGGGTCAGACTGTTTTTAAATGCATCTGACTGACCAATCATATTGGGTAACTTTTTTGAGCTCATGGTATCCATACCTGGCATCGAGTGGGTTGTTTATCATTTCCAGGAAGTACATTTGAATATCATTTAAACGACATTATCTGGCTGTATGATTATACTTGTCATGGTGGTGAGTGACGTCAGTTGTTTAAGTGTATCTGTGTAAGTATTTATTTACAAATGAAGCAGCGTACAACCCGATTTTAGCTGTTTCCCATTATTAAACCGGATATTCATAGAAAAAATTGATGATTTTCCTTGGTATAACTGTGGCTATTGCACAAGTGGATAATACGATCCGTGTTTCGCTTGAGAAATTAGTTTGTGTTATTTGATTGATTGCCTGGCATGTCGGTGTCGGGAATGGCTTGCCTGTTCTGACGGAATTCTTCGTAAAAATGTTCTGTAAAAGTGAACACGATGAGTGCAATAACAAACTCAACAGCAAAGTTGAAAACTTCATAAGTGGTTTCACTTACAACAGGACGTGATGCTAATAAGCCCCATAAATTAGATATATCACTCACTTCAACAAAGTGTTCGACAATACGTGTTGATAGCATGGCCATACCCAGGCCAATGCCATTACCTGCCATGGTTGCACCACAGCGTTGAAACCAGCTTTGTTTTTCATTGATTCGAATAAATTCATGTTTAACCAGTCTGCTACCGGTGTACAGGCAGGGAACCAGCTTATTCATACAAAAGGATTTACCCAGAGCTGTGCATTTAACTGACAAGGGAATAACAGCAGTGACAAATACATATTTGCTTTTAGCAAAACAACGGGTACTGGTGTTTTTAAGGGCTTGAAAATAGGTATTGTTTTGATTTTTGTTATCAGGTGACATCATTAAATCTCATAAACCGCAGCTAACTAAACATGCTTTTCCCAAATGGAATGGGCTGATTTTAGTTTGAGATTCTGTTTGTTGCCTGTTTTGATGATGAAAGTTTGACCTGCTTCTAACTGTTTTATAGCCAGTAAAAAGAGGGGGACTAGGCGTTGGGCTTGATTGACGTGAAGTAGAAGCTGTGCCTGACCGGGGTGGACACTTTAACTTAGGGAAGCTCTGGATAACTGCTCCAATGTCATTCCGAGCGAAGTCGATAATTCTTAACTGTTTGAAAATAATACTAATCTCAAACATCATGTCTCTCGGCTACTACTCCTGTGTTGCGCTATCACCTACATCCATGTAGGTGCCAACTAAGGTCGAGATGACAATTATTTTAAGCTTCCTTAGCCAAACGCGAAAGCCGACATACCCAGGTTGCCATAACTGACACTGTGATGAATGCGTTTGCCGCCCTGTGCTGTATCAGCTGCAGCCCATGCAAAAATCAGGGGTGCATAATGCTCGATGGTAGGATGGGCGCGACGGAAATTTTCTGGAAATGTATCGGGTGTTATAAGTTTATCGAAGTGATTGCCTTCAACTGCATTGCGCAGCCAGTCTTCGAATTCCACTACCCACGCATCGGTTTGATCAGTGAAATTCAGTGTGCGTAAATTATGCACAGAGCCACCTGATCCAATCATTAATACGTTTTCATGCCGTAACGGCGAAAGTGCATTACCTAATTTTGCCAGTTCATGGAGTGACCCCGCGGGTAGCGATACCTGCACCACCGGGATGTCTGCTTCCGGGTACATGATCAGTAATGGTATCCAGGCGCCATGATCCAGGCCACGTTGTGAATGAAATCGATAGTGAATACCCTGTTGTTGTAGTCGTCTGGCAATATCACGGGATAATTCATCATCGCCTCTGGCGGGATATTGCATGGTATAAAGCGCCTCAGGGAAACCGCCGAAATCATGAATCGTGTTTAGCTGTTCACCCGTGGTGATACCGACGGGGTCATCAATCCAGTGAGCAGATACGATAATAATTGCATCCGGCCGTGGAAGGCCTGCTGACAGCGATCGAAGCGCCATCAGCGCTGGATTTTCCGACAGGATGATGTCAGGTGCGCCATGTGAAATAAAAAATGTTTGCATTGGCGTACTCATTGCATTCGTAAATTATGTGGCTTTGAGTCGATATGTATTTTTGGATTATGGCGACCCTTATCAATAAAAGGTTGCCGTCATAGGGTTATAACTTCTGATGTGTGCCATCACAGAACGGTTGATTTGCCGTTTGTTTGCAGCCGCATAAATGCACTGTTTCCGTTTTTTCTGCCGTGAATGCCACCGGTTGAAAACTGGTTACCTTGTGCGAGCCATCACAGAAGGGTTGATTTTTACTACGTCCGCAGGCACACCAGTAATAAGTTTTACCTGCAACAACGTCTACCGCATAGGGCTTTTTCTGTGGGATGAGTGCCTTGTCGTTCATAAGATTTCTCCTGATAATAAATATTGCGTAATGATTAATACCTGACGTTACAGTTGACTGGTGTCTGTTTTGCTTGAGGCCGAATACTTGCTTCATACTGTACACGCCATCGCCCAACAAAGCTTGTACCAATAAAGCGACAATCAAAAAGGTGGAATATTCCCGGTCGCCATTTTCGTTGGTGTGCAAGTTATCAACAGCATGAACCATAACAATACTGCCAGGCAAAATGGGTATCAGGGCCAGAGATACTATGCGTGTATGAAACCGGCGATCAACCTGATGCCCAGGAAGTAATAAAGCGGCTAATCAGATTGAGCTATGGAATTCATGTTAGTTCCCCATTGGGAATTGAAGGTATGAGGCACATCATAATCATCTCATATAACTAAATAATGCGCTGTTCATTGGATATACTGTTCACTATTCGTGAACAATGGTGATGGTTAAAGGACAAACTGACCTGTATGCGTGCCTTTATTTCAGTTGTCTAGGGAGGTGGATTTTCTGTAGCTGCTCGTCGTATGGGGGTATCCAGGGCCTTGATCAGCAAGCAGATCAATCACCTGGATGACAGCCTGGATGTGCGTCTACTACACCGTACCACGCGACAGGTCAGACCCACCAGCCCCTGATCAATGAAAAATAGGATTAAAATTTATTTGACATGTGTAAGCAATGAGTTCGTCTTTCTGTAGGAGAACAAGAAGAAAATATGGGCAATCGATTTAAGCCAGCAACT
>JBFHPZ010000366.1:0-3324 GCA_041592495.1 Gammaproteobacteria bacterium
ATCAAAGCGCTGTAAACCGACATTAAATAAAAGTTTATATTGTCACCAAATCTGAATCCGGTGTGGATCAGCAAGGCAGCTACAGCAAGAACTGCAACAAGCACATGAAACACACGCCACCAGGCAAAATCCCATTGACTAATAATACTGTTTAAACGCTTGCGCAGTGAGATGACAGAAATCAGTAATGACAGGCCCAGCAGACTGAATCCACTGATTTGCTTGAACAGGGAGTTTCGCCACAATGCATCCCAATTAATTGATGCCTGTACCGACTGCATATATTCCAGGCCTGGCAACATCAGCATGATCATTGCAGCCATCACACTGATTAACGAAGCCAGAAAAAGTGGTCGATAACCCGTGACAGGCTCCGGCTTTGCATGACTACCGATGAAATTAGTAATTAATGGTTTGCATGAACCGCAAACAGTAGACGCGCCTGTAGCTGCAGCGAGTTCAGCTACCGTTCTTGCACCTGAACGTTCCGCCGATTCAAGATCACCTCGTGTAACTCCCGTACAATTACAGATCGTTGCCGTGGCCGGCCATTCAACAACATTCTCAGTTAACTCTTCTTGCCAAATTTGTCCTGTCGTAATGAAACGCTTGATTTCCCAGGGCCATATCCGCCGTTGTTTTACAATGGCTTCCTGCAACAGGTTTATTCCCGGCCAGCCACCTATTGCAACTGCACCTCGCAGTCGACCATTGATCACGACCAGCTTTCGGTAAATTTCATTTTTATGATTTTGATAAATAAAATTTTCACGGGATCGCGCCGATACACCTGTGTTTCCCATACTAAATACTGGATAATCCAGCACCTTTAGATTGGTAGCCGAAACAGAACCCAGATATTGGGCTTTAAATCCTTTAATGATATGTGCTGCAACTGAAGCCTGTTCATAGCCTGGTGCAATCAGGCCATATATTTTATTACGATGCTCAACACATTCACCGACTGCAAACACATCCGGATCATTCGTTTGCAATTGATCATTAACACGTATACCACGACCAACATGAATACCCGCATCAACCGCCAACTGGATATTTGGAACAATGCCTGCGGCAATAATTAAAGTATCACATTCAATCTCGCTACCATTGGCGAGCTCAACCGCTGTAACCTGTTCATCGCCGATAATACGTGTGACACGAGAGTTTACAAATACTTCAATATCCAGACCTTCAATATATTGTTTTAAATAAGCACCCGCTCGTTGATCTAGTTGCCTGAACATTAACCACATGCTGTGTTCAATGACGCTAACCTGTGTGTTAAACCTTTGCATTGCCCGCGCAGCTTCAAGACCTAAAAGACCACCGCCAATAATGACAGTACGACGTGTTCTAACCGTCCTGCTCATTAATTTCTGCGCATCAGAAAGATCCCTGAATGTAAAAACATTCTTTAAATGAATGCCATCAATGGAAGGGAGATGGGGCTGTGATCCTGTTGCCAAAATCAACTTTTTATAAGTGTAACGCTTACCATGACTGTCAATCACTTCACGGGTATGGCGGTCAATACCAATAATTCTATTGTTATAAAATGTCGTTACTGATTGATTATTTTTAATGTCCTGTTGTTGATAAAGTTCGTCTTCACTGACTTCGCCTGTTAACAGGGATGACAATTTAATTCTGTTATAAGGCTGCCATGGTTCATCGCCAAAAATTGCAATCTTTATGCGGCTATCACGCTTTAGCAGTTCCTGAACAACACGAATGCCCACTGGACCAGAACCAATAACAACCACATCATGCATCACGGGCATATACTGTTCGGTTAAATTTATGGCTGCTGCTGGCATAGATTACCTGTCATTCAAAAAAAACGCCTTTTGCATAAATCACATAAACTCATGCAAAAGGCGTCGTTGCCTGAAGATCCTGAAAACCACTGGATCTCGCTTCATCTTGAGTGGAGCACAATCCATGCCAACCACAAAAAGCGCTATATCAATGCATTACTGACGAATGAACAGATTTAACGCACTCGATATATGCAGGATAATTTATATGTGCACCAAAAATGTACAGGAGGGGCTAATTAGATATATGAAGGACGAGATTTGTGCAGACAGGGGGCTGTTGACCAGCCCCATGAATTTTATGAAATGGAATACAGCAGTTTATGAAATACGGCAATTCAGTTTGCGGTGCTTAAGTACAGGGAAATTTTTACGCGTGCGTTTAAGGAAGGCCATATCCAGATCCGCCAGCACCAGACCGCTGCCCGTCTGTAAACGGTTAAGGATATTTCCCCAGGGATCAACAATCATGCTGTTACCATAGGTTTCACGTCCATTAATATGGAAACCACCCTGTGCAGCCGCAATCAGATAACACTGATTCTCGATAGCGCGTGCCCGCACCAGTGGTTGCCAGTGTGCCTTGCCGGTTATCGCAGTGAATGCTGAGGGCAACACACAAATATCCATACCCTGGTCTGCCATGGTGCGGAACAATTCAGGGAATCTTAAATCGTAGCAAACTGCGAGACCGATTCGACCGAAGGGTGTATCAACAACAACAATCTCGTCACCGGCATCGGTGGTTGCAGATTCGTTATAACTTTCCTTGCTATCCTGGATCAGTACATCAAACATGTGTATTTTATCGTAGCGAGCAACAGCTTCACCTTTGTTATTAAACAGGATACATGCTGAACGCACCTTGCCTTCAACATCGCAGGCCATAGGAATGGTGCCACCGACAATCCACACATTATGTTTTTTTGCAGTCGTCGCCAGGAATTTCTGCATAATACCTTTGCCGGGTTGTTCGGCATGGCTAATGCGTTCCTTTTCATGCATTGGCATCAAACCAAAATTTTCCGGCAATACAATGAGCTCAGCGCCCTGAATGGCCGCAGTTGCAATTAGTTTGGCAGCTTCATCCAGGTTTGCCTGTACATTTGGCCCGGTAGCCATTTGAATGGCAGCAACTTTACTCATGTTGTTTTGTTCCCCTTATCAATACAAGTGTTATAAGATCTTCTGATCCACTACCCGGTGTTTGAACCATTGATTTGGCTGGTACACCCAATGCAATTAACCAATCCCTGAGTTCCTGCATCCACAACTCACCTTCTTCACCACCGGGATATCTTATTTCAATTATGTTATCAGTTTTTTCCGCCCACTGGTTTAGAAATTTCTGTAAACCGGGTAAACGGATCACAGTTTCACCATGTCGCGGCATATCCCATTGTTCTGACTTTATCTCGACAGAATCATTGCCAGCCAGTGAAATAAATGACCAGAATAACAACGTGATCGCCATCAGCCATTTAACCTTATTCATGTATCGCAT
>JBFHPZ010000367.1:0-3310 GCA_041592495.1 Gammaproteobacteria bacterium
ACATCTATACCAAGGCTGCAAAAATGTTAATTGCTGAAGGCGAGATGAAAGCATCCGACTTTCCGGATTTCGACAAGGATGATGGTTTTCGCCCGCCTCAAAAAGAATTCATAGACGGCATTACCTATGATGGTCGCAAACCTAATGATTACCTAAAGCAATTCAAGATTGGCCTTAAAGACAAGGACAAGATCTAACAGAGCATCATCCCCTCCCTCACGGGAGGGGAATAGCTGCAGGAGCTTGATATGTTTCTCATAAACTTTTTAAAACACAATCTGCTTAGAACCGAAACGGATCGCCCCATGCCATTACTTGGACAATTGAAATTACCCAAAGACATTGGCAATAAATTTATCAAAATATTTATTGTGCCGTTTATTGCCTTCCTGTTATTTCTCGGCCTCTGGGGTGTCTCGGCTACTCAAATCGAAACTTCATTAGGCACAGTACCCGGCCCATCCCAGGTTTGGGAACAAATGGTTTCACTGTTTAATGAACACAAAGCCGAACGCGTAAAGGAACAGGCATTTTATCAACGCCAGGAAGCGCGTAATGCAAAAAAACTTGAAGAAGATCCTAATGCAGAAGTGCGCATACGTCCTTACACAGGCAAGCCAACTTTTCTTGACCAAATGATCACCAGCCTGTTAACCGTTATGACCGGCTTTATCATTGCCAGCATCATTGCGATTCCTATTGGCATAGTCTCGGGTCTGAGCACAACGGTTCACCGTGCGATTAATCCATTGATCCAGATATTCAAACCTGTGTCCCCCCTGGCGTGGTTGCCTATTGTTACCATGATTGTCAGCGCCGTGTATGTCACAGATGACCCCATGTTTTCCAAATCATTTTTGAACTCTGCCATCACCGTTACCCTGTGTTGCATGTGGCCCACTATTATCAATACCGCACTTGGCGTTTCAACGATTGACAGCGACCTGATCAATGTCAGCCGTGTACTTCGCCTGAACTGGGCAACCAAAATTTATAAAATTGTATTGCCATCATCCATACCATTGATTTTTGCCGGGCTGCGTCTGTCTTTGGGTATAGGCTGGATGGTATTGATTGCTGCAGAAATGCTGGCGCAGAATCCTGGGCTTGGAAAATTTGTCTGGGATGAATTCCAGAATGGCAGCTCTAATTCGCTGGCGCGCATCATGGTTGCGGTATTCGCCATAGGCTTCATTGGATTTTTTCTTGATCGAAGCATGCTGACCTTGCAACGCAAATTCAGCTGGGATCGCAATGCGATTATTCGTTAAACAGGCAGCATCGCATTCAATTATTTACAGCTGATTTACTAAAGAATATTTTCAGGAAGTCATTATGTCGCATTCATATTTGCAACTTACCCAGGTATCGATCGAGTTCCCAACTGATACCGGCCCTTATAAAGCGCTTGATAATGTTAACCTCAGCATCAACAAGGGCGAATTCATTTCACTCATTGGTCATTCCGGTTGCGGCAAATCCACAGTACTAAATATTGTGGCAGGCATGCATCGTGCAACAGGCGGCGGTGTTCTACTGGAAAACAAGGAAGTATTCGAACCCGGCCCGGATCGCGCTGTAGTTTTCCAGAATCATTCACTACTACCCTGGTTAACGTCTTATGAAAATGTTGAGCTCGCCGTAAACCAGGTATTCAAGAAACAAAAAAGCAAAGCGGAAATGCATGACTGGATCATGCACAATCTTGAGCTTGTTCACATGACCCACGCTAAAGATAAACTACCGGCAGAAATTTCCGGCGGCATGAAGCAACGTGTCGGTATTGCCCGTGCATTATCAATGGAACCCAAGGTATTACTCATGGATGAACCTTTTGGCGCACTGGATGCATTAACCCGCGCTCACTTGCAGGATTCAATAATGGAAATTCATGCAGATCTTGGCAACACTGTCATCATGATTACCCATGATGTGGATGAAGCGGTATTATTATCGGATCGCATTGTGATGATGACCAATGGCCCCGCAGCAACGGTTGGTAATATCCTGCATATAGACCTGGAGCGCCCACGTAATAGATTGGAGCTGGCGGACAATGAAAACTTTAATCATTACCGCGCGGAAGTATTGAAGTTCCTGCATGAAAGGCAGGCGAAAAAAGCCGCATAAAGGATATAACACAAAGGCACAGAGATTCATTAATAAATTAATTTTTACCGTCGTCATCCCGGCATGCTTTTGGCCGGGATCCATCTCTTTCTTTAAGCGTGTTGCTACTTAACCTGCCATGAAAACGATAATTGCTTTCCAACCATGATTATGTGTTCTGTTGGCAGCCACCATCTTATTGCCGCCCTTTAACTTTTGGCAATCAAGCGCAAATAGCTCTCACTAGTACCGATAAGTCTGCTTGGTCAAGCCAAGCTCCCCAAACTGATTAACTGATTCTTCGTAACATGCAACCGAACCGTCACCTGTTATTACAGGTTTCTGACAGTACTGTTTTTCAAATATCGTTTTGTTCCTGGTTAAATCAAAAATATATACAGTATGGATATAGTGATCACCGGCCATGGCTGTCATACACTGAAAAACCAATTGCTGTTTAAACCGTAACGCCTCGGCGAAGTCCCAGCACTGAGAGAGCACCGGTTGTTGTTGTCCAGTTTTTTTATCAAACAGACTTAGTGCGGCTTGCCGCCCCTCCACCTCATCATCGATATTGCCGTTGAAAAGTCTTCTGACATAAAAAGCATAACCATCATCAATGGAGACAACAGCGGAAGCTACATCTTCAAATGACCAGTTCATGGTAGTCTGAGGCAGGTTTAAAATTGACTTATCAACAAAGGGTAGACTGTATGCTAATGGCGAATCAGGTTTGACTACACATTCGCGTAGATAGCTATCCGGTATTGTTTTACGTGCATTAGACAACGCAGTATTTATTGCATCTTTGTTCGGCCCCATGTCAGACACCAGCAACAGCAAACCGGGTTTTAAATTGATGCAGTCATTACTGCTTATAATATGTATTTTCTCAAACCTTTTTTCCAGCACCCGATACTTTATAATGAAATCCAGCCCTTCAGGCTCGGTAGATATAATACTCAAGTATTTAGAACCGGAAGAATTTTCTGATGGGACACTCAGGGCTGCACTGGCCACCGGGTAAATGGAATAAACTAACAAAAACAATAACAGTGACTTCACTGGTCCCTTCCTCACTTATTAGCCGCCTGTGTTTCAAGCATTATGCTATGCAGCCTGTTATTCGGATACATTTGCACATGAGCCCAGTCTTTAAATGATGCCCAGTCGCCACCCCAGTATAGACCCTGTTCTTTGG
>JBFHPZ010000368.1:0-3308 GCA_041592495.1 Gammaproteobacteria bacterium
GCTTGGCCCGCAGGGTGACCTGTTGCAGGGATTCTTCACCGGTAACATACAGGGCTTTCATGTTCTGCCCCAGGGTGGCCAGTGTCTGGGTGAGCAGGGTGGATTTACCTATGCCCGGATCGCCGCCAATCAGAATCACCGAGCCATGCACCAGCCCGCCGCCCAGGACCCGATCCAGTTCACCTATGCCGGTGGCGGTACGGGGTTCTTCCATGAGCTCGATATCGTTCATGCTCTGGATAGCCGACTGGCCGGCATAGCCGCTGAAACGGGGATTGCTGGCGGTTTTTACCGCAACGCTTTCAATAAGGCTGTTCCATTCGCCGCAATCGCCACACTGGCCGGACCACTTGCTTTGCAGGGCGCCACAGGCGGTACATTGGTACTGGATTTTTGTTTTAGCCATCAACCACCATCCATGTCATTGTCATCGGCATGGTTAGGCTCGTTGCCAATGGCAGGTTTAATCCTGGTCATTTGAACCGCATTGTTCTGGGTTTTTATGATCTCAATGGGGTGGTCCGCAATCTTCAGGCTGGTGCCGGGTTCAGGAATGATTTCCATGTGTTCCAGGATCAGGCCATTCAGGGTTTTGGGGCCACTCAGGGGTAGATGCCAGCCCAGCACGCGGTTGATTTCGCGGATATGGGTGCCACCGGCGATGAGAAAGCTGCCATCCTCCTGGGTGTGGATATTCAAGGAGTTCACCGGCGAGGTTGTGGTGAATTCACCAACGATTTCTTCCAGGATATCTTCCAGGGTCACCAGTCCCATAATGTCACCATACTCATTCACCACCAGGGCGCTGCGACGGCGGTTGAGCTGAAAATTGTTCAGTTGCTGATACAGCGAAGTGCCTTCAGGGATGAAATAGGCATCGCGGATTTGTTCCTGCAGGGCTTCCGGCGTCAGTTCTTCATGGGTAATGAGGCCAATAACACGGCGCATATGAATTACGCCCACGATATTGTTAATGTCGCCGCGATACACCGGTACCCGAGTGCGCTGGCAGGTGGTGAGCTGGTCGAGGATGTCATCCCAGTCCTCATCCAGGTCGATGGCAGTAATTTCACTGCGGGGCACCATGATGTCTTCCACCGTGGCATTTTCCAGATTCAAGATGCCCAGCAACATGTCCTGATGTTTTTGCGGGATCAGTTTGCTGGTGTCCTTGACCACACTGCGCAGTTCTTCAACGCTCATGCCATCGTATTGGCCGGCATGTAATTTAACGCCAAGCAGTCTCAGCAATCCATTCGCCACTATGTTGACCAGGAATACCAGTGGATACATTAATTTGAGTAGGGGGGTATAAATAAAGGCGGCGGGATAGGCGATGCGCTCCGGATGTATAGCCGCCAGGGTTTTGGGAGCTACCTCGGCAAATATCAGGATTACAAAGGTTAGTAAGCCAGTGGCGACGGCAATGCCAGGCTCGCCCAGCAGGCGCATGGCGATAATGGTGGCAATGGCAGAAGCCAGTATGTTGACAAAGTTGTTACCCAGCAGAATAAGGCCTAGCAGGCGGTCCGGGCGATTTAACAGCGCTGAAGCCAGTCTGGCGCCTCGATGCCCCTTATCCGCCAGATGCTTGAGACGGTAGCGATTCAGCGACATCAGGCCGGTTTCGGAGCTGGAAAAGAAGGCTGAAAAAAGAATCAGGCCGATGAGTATGATGAACAGCGAGCCGGTCGATATGTCGTTCAAAAAGAGGCTTCCGTCTGATTAGGGAATGATTATTCTGAGGGTTGAAGATTATCTGTCAAGACGTTAGCAGGAACTCTAAAACAAACTTACTTCCAAAATAAGCCAGCATCAAAGCGACAAAACCACTCAGGGTCCAGCGAATCGCGGTGCGGCCACGCCAGCCCATGAGCAGGCGGCCGCCCAGCAAAATACCAAATACCAGCCAGGCAATTATTGCCAGCACGGTTTTGTGTACCAGGTGTTGTGCAAACAGGTTTTCCAGAAACAGGAAGCCGGTCACCAGAGCGATGCTGAGACCAATAAAGCCGGCGGTGATGGAATCGAACAACAGTTTTTCCATGGTTTGCAGCGGCGGCAGATGCTTCAGCAAGCCACCGGGATGATGGTTGTGTAGCAGGTGGTTCTGGATGGCAAGGATAATCGACATCAGTGCAGCCAGTCCCAGCAGGCTATAGGCTACGATGGAAACCAGTACGTGAATCTTCAGGCCGGTGGAGCTGTCCGGTGGCAGCATGTGGGTGCCGGGGAACATCATTTCCAGAGCAATCGCAATTGCGGATAAAGGCAAGACAATGGTGGCTAATACTTCCGTCTTACGTTTCAAGGAAATCAGCAAAATCAGCAGGCTGTTAACAGCGCCGATCGTAGAGGCCGCATTGAAAAATCCAAATTCTAAACCAAGGTCAGATATCAGGGTGTAGTACAGGCTGATGGCATGGATAGCAACCGCCAGAAACCCCGGGATCAGCAGCAGGCTAACCGGCTTTGATGCGTAGATCTGGTTGCCCTGGATGCGGAGCACAAGCCCGAATGTGCATGTCAGATACAGAAGTAATGCTGCTAAACCGGTAAAGCCACTCATATTTATGTATGTTTATGTCTGTTTGTTGTGTATTAGGATGCAATCTGCTGCACCAGCATTAAATGTTAGCCGATTGTTTCTGGCAACAAGCTGATGATCATATCATCAAAGACATTTTGCAACATTGAAAACCCGGCATATTGATCTGATGTGGCAGATCGGGACTTTTTTATTGAATTGGCTATACTGAGTAAAAAAGAGCGTTCCGGAAAATGAATAGAGAACATCAGGCTTTAGACACGCTTCGTATCATCTTTAGGGCTAAGGAAAATAAATGCGTTTACGTATTTTAGGTTGCAGCGGCGGTATCGGTCAGAATCTGCGCACATCTTCGTTTCTGGTAGATGAGGATATTCTGCTGGATGCGGGCACAGGCGTCGGCGACCTGTCCCTGAGTGAGATGCGCAAGATCAAGCATATCTTTGTTACCCACAGCCACATGGATCATATCGCCACCATACCGCTTATGGTGGATACCCTGTTCTCCGAGTTGAAGCAACCGCTGGTGGTCCATGCCCGAGCGGAAACCATCGATTTATTCAAACAGCATATTTTCAATTGGGCGATCTGGCCGGACTTTACCGAACTGCCCACCCGCGATACCCCGGTGCTGACTTTCAGACCAATGAAGCCTGGTGAAGTGGTTGAAATCAATGATCGAAGTATCGAAATGGTGGAAGTGAATCACACGGTACCGGCGGCGGCCTATATGGTGAAACAGGGTGCAAAAGTGCTGGCC
>JBFHPZ010000369.1:0-3299 GCA_041592495.1 Gammaproteobacteria bacterium
CCTTTTTGTCGTTAATTTGAAAACAGGCTTTGCTTATTGATTTGTCTTTTTCAGTTTTCCTGCGGCTGGCGACACATTTGTAATATCCATGCCTGGCATGGTCTTGCTGAGAACGGGCTCATCTTCCAGATCATATCTTGACTCATATTCCAGATGTGAAGGTATTTCCGCCAGGTTATCAAAACTTTGCTTCCACTCCTGATAATTGTTTCCGGAACCTTCGACAATGATGCAATCTTTTAGATCGTCTGTGTTTAATGTTGAAGGGCAGTTTGCGTAGGCGCTACTCGCTACGGTTAGAGTGCCCAGAATTACTGTCATTTTAATAATATGCATTTTCATCTCCTTGACAAAAATATTGATACAACCACGCGAGACCAATGATCCACCTGGGGAAATAGAAAGCAATGGAGAGTTTTGATGGTTTGCGTAGGGAATTATCTAAATAAGTTATAGCTAAAATGACTATTCAAAAGAAAATTGTAGGGATTTATGAGTACAAAGTTTATGGTTTTTTATTTATGGCGTTTTTTGTGCTGGGGAACAACAGGTTAGATATAAAACGGATTTATTAGTCTTGCCAATAACCAAACATGGCAGGGAAATGACTCGTTCACTTGTAATAAGCTGAATTGATTAGCCGATCGCAGCATTATCAACAAACCATTCCAGTTCACCGATACAATTCACAGGTAAATCCGCGTCTTTTTTAATTTGTTGTATGGCCCACTGTTTACCAGTGCCGGTGGCTAACACAATTTTATTTTTTGCAGATTGTAATGTGCTAATGCTAAGTGACACTCTGTCTGCTGGTGGCTTGGGAGAGTTATGAACAGGAATGGCCGCCTGTGTCAGCATGAGTGCAGGATTCTCGGGAAACAGGCTGGCTGTATGACCATCTTCGCCCATGCCGAGTAATGCAATATCCAGTGTACCAATCTGTTCAATTACTTTAGTGTATTGCTCTGCTGCTACCTCGGCACCGAGTTCTGTGGGTATGGGATGTCTGTTGCTTTCAGGGCATTGAACAGGTGACCAGAGGTATTGTTGAATCATGGTGTCATTACGATCGGCATGACCCACGGGATAACAGCGTTCGTCCCCCAGATACCAGTGAATGTTTTTCCAGTCCAGATTCTTTTTTGTGAGATGGGCAAAACATTTTGCCGGCGTTGACCCGCCTGGCAAGGCAATGTGACACAGCTTCTGTTTTTGCAGAATCTTAGTGATTAGATCAGAAAGATAATCTGCTGTAGCTTTGGCCGTGTCTTCAGTCGTTGGGTAAATATTCCAGTGATGCATGGTAATGTCAGGTTAAAGTGAAAGTGTTAAAGGATAAAGGGCCAAGTAAATTAATCTGAAACGTTTCCATTAAACTTTTCACTTTTCACTTTAACATTTTCCCTTACGTTGGTTTATGCCAGCCACCCACACAGCCTTCCATTAATCGATCCATTTCAGGAACATCCCAGGTGCCGGCTCGATACCGATCGATGGAGAAACGATCTCTGGCATTTTCAAGTATGGGTTCAACGATTTCCCAGGATTCTTCCACCTCATCGGCGCGGGAGAATAATGTGGCGTCGCCTAATAAAACATCGTGTAACAAGGTTTCATAGGCTTCGGGTACGTCCATGCCTTCATGGGCATAGGGTGCACGCATGACCATGCGCTGAATGTCGGTAGTGAGGCCGGGCATTTTTGCATTCATGCGCAACACGATTCCTTCATCGGGTTGCAAGCGAAATACCAGGGCATTTGCTTTGGGTGGAGTGGCATGTGAATCAAACAGGTTAAAGGGCGGCACACGAAAACGTATCATTACTTCCGATACGCGTTTCTTCATTCGCTTGCCTGTCCATAAAATAAAGGGCACACCCTGCCAGCGCCAGTTATCGATATAAAAACGTACGGCGGTAAAGGTTTCAGTGGCGGATTCGGGCGATACATCATGTTCAGAAACATAGGCCGGTACTTTTTCGCCATTAATAGTACCGGAGGCATATTGTGCCGCGACGGTGACCTTGTCGATATCATCCGGTTCAAAACGTCTCACTGCACGTAACACTTTCATTTTTTCATCACGTACCGCATCCGGGGTGAATTCAACAGGTGGTTCCATGGCAACCAGTGTCATCACCTGCATCAAATGACTTTGAATCATGTCACGCAAGGCGCCGGAGTTTTCATAATATTTTGCACGGTATTCAATACCCAGGGTTTCCGACGCCGAGATTTGAATGTGGTCAATATAATTACGATTCCACAAAGGTTCCATAATGCTGTTGGCAAAACGATAGACCAGCAGGTTTTGTACGCTTTCCTTACCCAGGTAATGATCGATACGATAAATCTGTGATTCATCGAGTACGGATTGCAGTTCCTGATTCAGCTCGCGTGCACTTTTTAAATCCATACCAAAAGGTTTTTCAATAACAATGCGTCGATAACCCTGTGTTTGATCGACCAGGTTAACCTGTTTTAAACCCTGAGTTACACGGGGATACCATTGTGGTGGAATGGCGCAATAGAAAAGGGCATTTCTTTTACCGTCGATTTCTTCAATGGCTTCGGATAAACGTGTGTAGGTTTCATCGTCGGCGAGATCACCGGGCACCATTTTTAGCATGGAAGAAAAACGTTTCCACTTTTCTTCATTCATGGTGTCAGCCGGTGTGTATTTATCGACTCCGGCTTTTACCATATCAAGCCATTCCTGCTCGGAACGATTATTCACCACGCCAATAATCCGGCTGCGCGGATTCACCAGGCCGCATTTAATCATCTTGATCAGGGCGGGTATTAATTTACGTTTGGTTAAATCGCCCGTTGCACCAAAAATAACAATATTCGTGGGTTCAGCATTGTCATTGCAGGTGCGTTCACCTGTGTCGGTTGTTACCGTTGTTTCCATGGTCATGGTTTATTTCCTTTGCTGCTAACGGCAGAACGCACACTGTGGCCACCAAATCCGGCGCGCATGGCGTTGAGTAACTTACCGGCATAGGATGGCGATTGACGACTACGGAAACGCATTTGCAATGCAAGGGTTAATACCGGCGCGGGAATGGCATTTTCAATGGAGTCTTCAACCGTCCAGCGGCCTTCGCCGGAGTCATCGACAAAATCGCTGAGCTGCTCTATGCCTTCACTATCGGCCAGTGCATCGGCAATCAAATCGAGTAGCCATGAACGCACCACACTGCCGTGTTGCCAGATGTGGGCGACCTGTTGCATGTCCAGGTCCATCTCCTGTTTGGTGTGCATCAACTCGAAGCCCTCGGCATAGGCCTGCATCA
>JBFHPZ010000370.1:0-3266 GCA_041592495.1 Gammaproteobacteria bacterium
AGTTTTGTTTAATGTTCTCCCAGCCCGCCAGCAAGGCATCGATTTTTCCCTCGGTTTTGAGTGCGGAAGCCAGTTTGGCATCCACCTCTCGAAGCCGGCTGAATTGTTGATCAATCTGGCTGCGTTTTTCCATGATTTTGGCTTCAAAGGAACCATCGCCATTCAGGTAGGCGGCAGTCATGCCCCGATGTTGCGGTATATGCTCCAGAATTTGCCGGACCGCAGCGATATATTCCACGCCTCTCAGTTCCTGTTCCCCGAACTGGATATTTTTATTCATATTGGTAAAGAACAGCGTGAGTAAAACACCCAGCGGAATCAGAAATAATAAAAATACCAGTGCAAACTTGTGTAGATAACGCAGATAAGCCATCAAGGCTTTGGCAGGTGCAAAAATCACATTCATAGGGTCAACTCCAGTTGTGGGTTTCATGCCTGGTCATGCATCAAAAGCAGTGGCAGCACATGGGCAAAAATCAATTTATGCAATCATCGGAGTAGATTAAGGACGAATAAGAAATGGTGGTTGGTCGTATGCATTCGTATTTCCATGGCCTGATTCCTGTTAGAGGTGGCTTGTGAACAGCAGATAGTGACTAATCATGTCAGCTTGGTATCACTGGTAGATAAAGAGATTTTATAGACCATGACATTTGTACGGTCAAACAAGCTTGGCTAATGTTATGGATGGCTCCAGGCTATTCCTGGATTTGCCTTTTTCTGCGCCATAAAAAAAGCCACCCAAGGGGGGGTGGCTTTGTGTATGGCGGAGAAGTAGGGATTCGAACCCTTGATACGCGGTTAGCGTATACACACTTTCCAGGCGTGCTCCTTCAACCACTCGGACACTTCTCCAGGAACTTAAAAATTGCTTGCAGCGTTAATGTTGGTTGTGGTCTTCACCAACGGAGCACGCGGCGCGCTCCTTATTCGGCCCATCCGGGGCCTCACTCTTACGGGGCCATGATCCGAGAAGCGATCACTTCTCCAGGAAACAGCCCTATTTTCAAGGGGGTGAAGCCTATCTCAGCACAGGTTCAGGGTCAATAGTTGTTTGTATTGTTATACGGTTATTCTGTTTATTTTACCCGGGGCCGTACCTTGTCGGCTTATTGCCGGTTAATACAGCGGATTTCTGCTATTTTTTAATAAAGCCTGTTCGAATATAAATTCGGCAATAGTATGGCTCGAATGTGGCGCATTAACCATGGTTGGATTGGTGTTCGTGCCTGCATCAATGTTGGCGTTTACCCTGGTATTCCTGGTGTGAATACCGTTCAGGGCCTGCCTCAGGCGTGGGCAGCAATGTGACCGAGATTCGAACCCTTGTTCCTGGTATGTCATTTGAGGCTATATGATGTGTCAACGCTGAGGCTTAATCAGCCAGGCTTTTTCATCGCAGGTTCTGCTGGTATCACGTAAAGATGTAATTGAGATGAATAATATCAGGCATTAATAAAATATCGGGTTAATGCCGTACTGATTTTTAAATCGATTCAGAACCGTAGTTGCCACAGGGAAGAAAACGCCTGCTACATCGTGGGATAAAGCCTGGTGATTTGGTCGATGTGTTATTTGCCAATTCGCTTCATCAGCATCATCAGCGCCAGTTAGAAAATTTACTGAATGGTTGGTACATCGCATGAAGTATTTTAAACAGCCGCAGGAATTAGCAAACCTAATAGGTCGTATGATGTTTCCTGTGGGAAGTGTACCCGCCCATAATCAAGGTTTACTATTGCCAGACCTGATGGAAAATAATCATTTTTTTGAAGTAAAAGTTGATGTATCACGTTTGTTTTTATCGAAGCATAGTGTGTAGTTTTCATCATGAAATTTCACTTGCCCCTGAGCCTGTCGATCTTATTAATGATTATTCTGTTGCTTGTGATTCAGGCGGCAGCTCTATTGTTTTATAACGTTAAAGAAACAGAAAAGAAGCTGAAACAGGACACTCGCCGGGAATTGGTGACAAGTGCCAATTTTATAAAGGGTTTTGTTGAACACCTTTATAAAAAAAATGAATTGAGTCAGGTGCAGGATGAAATTTTATCACTTGGCAGTAATCCCCAAATCAGACTTGCATTGCTGGTTGATGAAAAAAATCAGGTGGTCGCATCAAGCCGTATGGATTTCCAGTCCGATATGATTGATCAAATCGATCTGATCAATGACATGAAAGAACAATTAACTCTGATTGCTTTGGCCAGGGATACAAACCAGATTGCGGTATATGAAGCGATAGCCGAAAATGATTTTCTAATTGTGCAGCCACTGACGCTTTATTCTACTGCTTCTTCATTGCAACCGGATAAAGTGGGCGTGTTGTTATTGCAATCAAATCTGCATCTGTTTCGCAGTCAGTTCCTGGGTGATATGCTGGTCAGGCAAACGCCGATCTGGGTTCTTATGCTTGCTTTTACCGGCCTGGTGGTGATGTTTTTTTATGTTGCCTATATCAAACGCCTCCTCCTTATGAGTCAGGTTGCGCAGCAGGTCAGTAAAGGCAATCTCGATGCTCGCGTTAATTTAAGTGGCTATGACGAAATCGGATTTCTGGGCATGTTTTTCAATCGCATGCTGGATAGTATCAGCGAACACCGCGCAGAATTATTCAAAGCATTAGATGACTTGAAGCTGCGGGAGCAGAATCTTCAGCTTACATTACAAAGCATAGGTGATGCGGTTATTACCACCGATGTCAATGGCTTAGTGACACGCATGAATCCGGTTGCGTGTCATTTAACAGGCTGGCAGGAACAGGATGCTCTGGGTAAGCCATTAACTGAAGTATTTTGTATTGTAAGTGCACAAACACGGGAAATAGCAGAAAGCCCGGTTGAAAAAGTATTAGCCAGTGGCAGGGTGGTTGGCCTGGCGAATCATACATCCCTTATTTCAAAAGATGGTAGTGAATATCAAATCGCCGATAGTGCGGCGCCCATCAAGGGCGGCGACGATAATATCTTTGGTGTCATTCTGGTATTTCATGATGTGAGCAAACAATACGAGATGCAGCAGACTATTCATGACAGTGAGCAACGTTTGCAGTTGGCCCTGTTCGCAATTGAAGAAGGTTTATGGGACTGGAATGTTTCCAGCGGAGAATGCTACTTCAGCCCACGCATCGAAAATATGATGGGCTATCAGCCGGGCGAACTGGAGTCGCGAATTTCAGTATGGGAGAAGTCGATACATCCGGATGATCGAGATCTGGTTATGGGATATCTGCACGCACATGTTAGTCGTGAAAGTTCCCAGTATGA
>JBFHPZ010000371.1:0-3250 GCA_041592495.1 Gammaproteobacteria bacterium
ACTTTTCGCATCTTTACCATGACAAGCTACACAACCCCCTTTTTTGGGATCCTTGAATAAGGCTTCACCATCCAGTGCAAAAGCACTGCCAGAAAACATCATTAATATTGCGGGTAATGCTAACAGTGATTTTAACTTCATCGTCTTCTCCAGATATATATCAAATACCCTCATCTCATGATTAGGGTACGCGCTTTATATTACATAAAGAAGGGGAGTCATTTGACTCCCCTCAATTTTTGTAAGAACTTATGCCTTATTTAACTTTCTTGGCGTTGTTTTGCTCAAGATAGGTTTTAGCACGTAGTCCCATATCAGCAGTCTTAACCTGATATTGCCACCATTGGTTAGCCCAGAGCATGGCGTTCTGCCAGTCACCCTTGGCTGCCGCAGCTTCAGATTTCTTCTTCGCTTCTTCAGCAAAGCCTAACTGATCTGTTGCGTCTTCTACCAATGCCACTACAGGTGGGAAATCCTGGTAGTTATGGCTGGTAATAAAGCCAACTACACTGTCGATAACCGCCTGGGTTTCAACATTGGTTTTAACCTGCTTGTCATAATCTGCCTTGGTATAGCTTGAGCCTTCTTTCATAGCAGTGGCTTTAGCTTTATAACCTTTTGGCTTGACTAACAGATAACCCTGCATTTCAAGATGAAGTGCTGAACAGAACTCGGTGCAGTAGTAGGGATACACACCCGCCTTATCAGCTATGAACTTGGCGGTTGCTGTTTTACCAGGTTCGATAGACAGCTGTACATTCTGACCATACATGGCAAAGCCGTGTACTTCGTCCTGCGCACGTTCAAGATTTGTTAAGTGGATGGTAATTTCATCACCTTCCTGTGCCTCAATAATTTCAGGCACAATGTGTGAACGAATAGTGGTACCAAACACTTCAACCTTGCCGGGTGTAGCAACAGTCTTTTCACGACCTGCACGGGTTTTGTAAGGTGAACGCGAATCAGTACGGCTATCCCAGCCTGACTGGTATCGAATGGCTGGTTTCAACTTATCCGCCTTGATTGCAACAGCATAGTGGGGTTCACCCAGTGGCAGTGGCATGTCATAGAGCAATTCCATCTTTTCACCACTGATATCAATCAGCTGATGATTTTGTGGATGCAATGGACCGACAGGATTGAAACGGTCAATGGCCAGCTTATTCAAAGATACCAGGTATTTGCCATCGGGATTCTTGGTGTCACCTTCCATAGTCATTAAATGACCGATGTTGTAGTGAATGGAAATCTTGTCCAGTACCTTGCCTTCACAGTAGTCCCATTTACCCACCATGGAATCCACATAAAGCGATGTATAGGCGACACATTTCTTGGAATCGAACTGTGTATGCAATGGCCCAAGACCCAGCTCTACCTGCTTATGAACGGCATCTTTCAAGGCAATAATTGGTATTCCATAGGGATCCTTGCCTTCAAACTTCTTATTCTTGATAGCAGCCATCAGCTTATCAAAGCTATACACAGTGGTATGGCTGTCGAGCTTACCGGATACGATGATGTATTTACCGTCAGGAGTTACATCAACACCATGAGGGCTCTTCGGTTCAGGAATCAGGAACAAGACACCTTCTTTAACCGCCAATTCCATGTCAATGACATTACCGCCATTCACTTTTTTGGTTTTTCCGGCCTTGAACAGTTCTTCTGCTTTCTTCCAGTTTACGATATGCATGAAGTCAGTATCTTTTGCAGAACAACCGGCTTCAAACGGCGGACGTCCTCGTTCAATACCACCAACATAACGCTCAGAACAGAAGGAGTTGGTAAATGACCAGCCATGAGATGGACCTTTACCAAAGTCAGATAAGTCCTGACTATAGGGAGGCGCCATAACGACAAATGAATTTTCAGGCTGGATACGGCCTTTTTCTTTATCGAATTTCCAGTAAGTCATACCACCACGATAACGATCGTTAAATTCTTCCAGTGGAACGAATTCATTTTCGTAAGGCGTTGCGTATTGCGCTGCGGTCATGACGTATTCAGTATTTTCAGAAACGAATGCACCACCATGCTGTGATTTGAAAACCGGATTAACTACGATTTGCTTGGTTTCAAAATCGTGCAAATCAATTACTGCAACACGTGGATTTGCCTTGTCATTTATGAACAGGTATTTACCATCGTATTCACCATCCACTTCAGAAATTGCGGGATGATGTGTGTCACCGTAATTAATTTCTTTGCCCTGGATATTACCCTGACGCAGAACTTTCTTTGATTCTTCATCAAAGCCATAACCCTGCCAGGGTTCAGGTGTAAACACACCGATATATTTAAGGATACGCATTGACGGTATGCCATAGACAATAACCTGACCGCTCTGGCCGCCAGACGCGAATACAATGTATTCATCACGGCCACCGGTCGGCGTATAGGTCTTGGCGGCAGCGAGCAAGTCTTTCTGGCTCAAGCCACGGTCTTTCATTACCTGTTCAAGCGTAGTTGCAGACATTGCACTCGTACTAACTGACAGTCCTACCCCTAAGCCTGTCAGCAGTGAGAGCGTGCGTTTAACTATTCTGTTCATGGGGCTCTCTCCAAGCAATTTTATTGTGATAATTTCTGTGGGTATTTTAAGGACTTTAATATGGAGCGACTTGTGTCAAATGACTTTGACCAAAGTCAAGCCAGTGTGTGATTTCACACAATATTGATGGAGAACAAATAACCTGGATGTAGACAGCTAAGCCTTGTCAGCCGACTGTTGAGACATTAAAAAATGATCGGAATAACGCCCGGACGTTTATTTTTGTATTCTGGCATAGTCATGCCTGCATTTGCGTTGATATAAGTCGGATCAGCTATTACATATCGCTTATTGCCATATTTTATTGCATCGCCTGCAACCGAGTCATGGAAGCGCACTGCTGTCGCTATATGGCCTGGGAAGTCCAGTCCAACAACATCTAGCCCCACCAGGTTTCTTACCAGCCAGGCAAAAAACACAGAGCGGTCCTCGCAATCCGAATAGGGATAATGCAGTGTTTCTTCAGGGAACAGATAGTTTTCTGTACCAAACTGGCCTTCATCCGTTTTGTATTTAAAAGCCGTTTGAACAAACCGTAGAAGTATATTAACGGCTTCTTCTTCAGTCTTGCCATCAACCAGCGGCTTTAATTGTTTGAGCAATTGCGCACCGGTTTCATGATTTACATCTGCAACAAAATACAGACCTATATCCATTTGAGGATAAGTATTTAAAAACTCTACCGCTTGCTGATCATAA
>JBFHPZ010000372.1:0-3228 GCA_041592495.1 Gammaproteobacteria bacterium
AAAGGCATGGGCATGGGCCAGGGTCAGGGCATGGGTCGTAATATGCCCAGCTTTGCCGAATTCGACCTTAATGGTGATGGCGCCCTAACCAAGGAAGAGTTTTATGATGCCCGCGCCAAACGCATGTATGACCGGGCCGATCAGGGTTATCCACTGCGAAATGCGGCGACGGCACCTGCATTCGAAGAAATTGATACGAATAGTGATGGCAAGGTTGATCCAGATGAGTTTAAGGCCCATCAGGCTCAACATCGACAAATGAGGAATCAGTAAAATGTTATGACTCGATCAGGGATGTAAATCCCTGATCGGATTCAGGCACTGTGCTTTCGACGATCATCTTCGCCCTGACGGCGATTATCGGGTGTTTTTCTACGCTTGCGCACAGCTTCTGCCAGAAGCCTTAACAGAACTTCGGTATCGTCCCACCCAATACAGGCATCGGTAATGCTCTGGCCATATACCAGGCCATCAACACTGATAACATCCTGACGCCCTGCGACCAGATGACTTTCCAGCATGATTCCAAATATATTGCGGTCACCTGAGGCGATTTGCTCAGCCACATTACGACACACATCCAGCTGACGTTTATAATCTTTACTGCTGTTGGCATGGGAACAATCCACCATCAGCTTGCTACGTTGACCACTGGCAATCAATTTCTCAGCGGCATCATTGACACTAGCAGCATCGTAATTGGGTTTTTTGCCGCCGCGAAGGATGATGTGGCAATCATCGTTACCGGTGGTAGAAAAAATGGCGGAATGCCCCAGTTTGGTCAGTGACATGAACACATGGGGTCGTGCCGCCGCCTGAATGGCATCGATGGCGATCTTGAGTCCACCATCTGTTCCATTTTTAAATCCCACAGGGCAGGATAAACCCGATGCCAGCTCGCGGTGCCCCTGACTTTCCGTGGTACGGGCACCAATGGCGCCCCAGCTCACCAGATCGGCAATATACTGGGGACTGATCAGATCCAGGAATTCCGTTCCGGCCGGAACACCCATTTCAGCAATATCCAGTAACAGGCTACGGGCCACTCGCAAGCCATGGTTGATATTATAACTGTCATCCAGATGGGGATCGTTAATCAGGCCTTTCCAGCCCACGGTGGTGCGAGGCTTCTCGAAATACACGCGCATGACAATACAAAGATCATCCGCCAGCTCATCCAGTAGGAGCTTAAGTTTCTGTGCATAATCCCGTGCTGCCTTGGGATCATGAATTGAACAGGGCCCAACAACAACCAGTAAGCGGTCATCTTCATCTTCAAGGATTTCATGAATCGCCTGACGTGTGCGATACACGGTATCAGAGGCCTGTTCCGACAAGGGGTATTCACGATGCAGTTCTTCTGGAGGAATAACCTCCTGCATGCCGGATATGCGCAAATCGTCTGTTTTGTACTTCATGAAGTTCAGTATATCTATGCAGTCTAAATTTGGGAATGGGTGATTATATCGGAAAAAACCCTGTACAGGGTTATAACAACAACTTCAACAGCCCATGCAAATCACGGACTTCGTAATCTGCCTGGAATTCGGTCTCGTTCCAACTGATTCCATTTCGATTAACCCAGACAGAACGTATCCCTGCCACTTTGGAACCGTAAACATCGTGTATGGCGTGGTCACCTACATGCAGGGTTTGCTCAGGGCCAACTTGGAATTGATTCATTGCCTCGATAAACATGGCGGGATCTGGCTTTGCTGCCAGAACATCCGCCGCACTCACCTGGGAATTAAAATAATCCCCCAGGCCAACACGGGTGACATCGGCATTACCATTGGTCAAAGCCACCAGGGTGAAACGATTTTTTAATTCAGACAATACAGGCAGTACATCTTCGTAAAACGACACCTCTTGCCTGGCTGCATGAAATATGGCGAAACCTTCTTCAATCCAGTCATAGCTGTAACCCATCTCATCGGCCAGTTCCCTGAAATGTTCACGCCGTGCTTCCGACAGGTCATTACGTAAAGCAGGCAATCGCTGCATCAATTGCTTGCGTTTATCCCGTAAAGCATCCATGGAATAACGTTCTGTGATTTTAGGTTTGTGATTGGCAAGCCAGTCGTAACTGATTTTTTCGGCCTGCATTATGGTTGGCATGCAGGGCCAGAGCGTATCATCGAGATCGATGGTCAAAAGACGAATTTGTTGACGTAAACTCACTTGGTGATAATGATATAAGCTGAAGTTGAGAATTGTTGTTTATATTTGGTCAATTGCTGCTGAATCAAGCCACGGTCGGATTCACGACCAAATCGCACGTTGTATTTTACTTCGCCACCGGATGCCACAAAATCATCCAGATAAGCGTCGAACCCACCGTTCTTGAGTTCCTCAACCAGATTCAGTGCATTCTCACGATTAGCAAATACACCCACCTGGACTGAGAACATGCGTTGTGAATCCTGGAACACATTTGCACTACCTTCAACAACCATACTTATCTCCCCGGTATTATCCGGGGCGTCCTGTTCCGCTTTTATTGGGGATTGTATCTTCTCGGCCACTGGCTCCGTTTTTTTTGTTTCTGTAACCACCGCAACAGACACCTGACTTGCCTGCTTTACCGGTTCAGGTTTTACGTCTATGGTTGATTTTACAGAAGAACTTTTGGTTTCTTTAACTTGGCTTACGGGATTTGGAGCAGGAGTTGGTTTATTAATTTTAGGAGGGGTTACAGCAACCGTATTTTTTTCAGTTTTAGCGGGTGGTGAAACATCTGACTTCACCTCGGGCTTGGGAGCCACATCGCCTTTTTCCGGGATCTCGGGCGTTGACTCATCCTGAGTAGTCTGATCCGGTAACTCTTCTGGCGCATCACTGACCACAGGCACTTCGGCCTTATCCAGCAATCCCATGTAAAAACCGGACACATAACCCAGAGCAAAACTGGCTATGAGTAATAAAACAAAAACAAGAATGTAACGTCGACGAACCTGATTATCAATTACGAATGGTGTCATTTCTATTTGCAATATTTCATGTTAAACGGAAAGAATTGTAAGCAGTGGCTATCAGGGAGTGTAGCGAATCAGTCACAAAAGTGCTATTCCATTCATTTATTCAGTTTTGATTTGATAGCCGCCGTTTTCCGGCTCACCATTTACCCGTACCGGGCCTGAACCCATCGAATAAAAATGAATATTCACTGATTATTCAGGTATACATTTTAGTGTATAGGCTCACCTGTGCCGTGGGATATGTAGTTAT
>JBFHPZ010000373.1:0-3207 GCA_041592495.1 Gammaproteobacteria bacterium
GGTTACAGTCAGACGAGTTAAATCTTCATTGACGGTAGCAGGACTGGTGTCATCGTACTGATCCATGCCCAGAGCAACATACAGTGGACCAGCAGCATAGATAACTGCAGCAGAAATAGTGTCTGCTGGACCATCACCTGCAGTCACACCATCACCTTCGCCAGGAACCAAAGCGATAGCATATTTTACATCGCCAGCTTTGCCCAAATAGGCAATGGTTTTTGCAGCGCGGATATCACCCTGCGACAGAGTTATACCAGTAACGCCGGGAGCTGCGATATCACCATACATATCACCGAATTGATCAAAACTGCCTTGAGAAATTTTGGTAGGTGTGTCGTGACGACCGATGCGAACTTCACCCCAACCACCTTTCAGGCCAACCCACTGGTTACGACTTGACAGGCCTGGGCTTGCTGTTGGATCTACACCATACTCCAACTGATAGTTGGCAGACAGGCCATTACCCAGATCTTCAGAACCTTTTACACCCAGACGTGAAGCGTGGCTATTGATCTGCCAGTTATCATCGTTTGTAATGGTTCCATTACTGGAAGTTGATTCAATTGTGCCCATAGACATAAAAATCTGGCCGTAGACATTTGCTTCAGCCTGGGCAGCGAAAGGAGATGCCAAACCGGCAGCGATAGCGATTGCTAGGAAACGTTTTTTCATTATGCAAGACTCCTGCATGTTGTTTATTGTCATAGCTATGACTTTTTGTATGGTCAAACAAAAAATCAGGGTTATTTATAAACATTTATCGCATCAAGTCAACACTTTTAACGAGAAATGTTTTTGTTGTTCACATAAAGTAGCGCAGTTTTTTTGTTCTGTCTAATTTATGCACTGAAAGATAAACGAAGTTAGTGTCACAAAATGTACTTCAGTATAACTTGACGCATCTCAATTTATTGAGAATTAGCCACGTCGTTTTAGCTTAAAAACACCGTGAAATTATGTGATAGTTACGTTAAGAAAATATGACACTGCAATCATTTTCTGCTGTTGTTGCAGTTCCAGTTTTTTTATTGTGTTGCTAATTTTTTCCGTTCAAAAGAATAGCGTATTAAATAACAATCCTGCGCCAAAAACCAATCAAATAAAAATATAAAACCCTTGTGTTTCAGGAAAATTCCCCATGCTCTGAGAGCACGTCACACAAATTAAAAATTTCATAAAACATATTAGTCCATACTAATAGACCTTGGCGCTAATCCTTTTACAAAAGCAACTCACGCACATTATCTCTTGGGAATAAATACATTAATAATCAAAGAATTACCTCATCGCCCATTAAGAGTAGAACAGCGTAAAACTACGCACAAAAAATAGAAATTCATTTTAGATAATGAATCATTAAAGTTCTCTAATATTCATAACAACATCTGAACAACAAGCTGATATACACAACACTTTTCTATTAACTTTAGTTATTGGGCTGGACCATTTAGCAAATATTCATTTACTCAAGAAGTGTGTTTAACCTAAGGTGCCTGCAAACGAACGAAACTACCGCTTTCTACATCCTTCAATCCCAGCCAATAACACAAAAGGCCCGCCACGGGGCGAGCCTCAGGATAGTTCTAACAATGCAGTACTCTGATACAGGATTTATTCGGCTCGTATGAAATACATCCTGTATTTCACCCTCCGGGCTGCGCTTTGCGCATTCAATTTCGCTCCCGACGAAATTAGTCCCTGAGCCTCACCCCTGCGGGGCCAGAGTCGGAAAGCACGACTCTGTTCTCGATTTGCTCCTGCAATCGAGTGAACCTGCTAGCTTCTGCAGCCATCGATCCCCGGCAAAAACACAAAAGGCCCGCCAATGGGCGAGCCTTTTGTGTTTTTGGCTGGGGAACTAGGATTTGAACCTAGGTTGACGGAGTCAGAGTCCGTAGTCCTGCCGCTAGACGATTCCCCAATGAAGGTTTAAGTTTAATGGATTAAGGACAAAGGGACTCAATTACTATAATGCTTGACCATACCCTGGAGCATTTTAGATATTTCGGCAGCCCGAGCGAGTTATTTGATCCTTAAACCCTGAATCCAGGCATTTTTCCATCAGTTTGTAGATATCAACGGATAACCGACAAGCTTTCTTCCATACTTCGAGTGTTTCAAGAGCATCCTTGCCCATTCCATTAAACTTTGTACTTTAAGTTTTAAACTATCGCTTAGAGAACTGTGTAGCGCGGCGTGCTTTGCGCAGGCCCACTTTCTTACGTTCTACTTCACGTGCATCACGGGTTACGAAGCCGGCTTTACGCAATGGACTACGCAAGCCTTCGTCATAGGAGATCAGGGCACGGGTAATCGCATGGCGAATCGCACCAGATTGTCCTGTATTGCCGCCACCCTTCACAGTGATATGAAAATCGAATTTATCGTTCATATTCACTACGTCCAGCGGTTGTTTGACGATCATTTGCGCAGTTTTGCGGCCAAAAAATACATCAATCGGACGGCCATTAATAACAATCGAACCGCTGCCGTTGCGCATGAATACACGAGCGCTTGAGCTTTTACGACGGCCTGTTGCGTAATATTGGGTTTCTGCCATGAGGGTTCCTACCAATTATATTTCCAGCGGCTGTGGCTGCTGGGCTGTATGTTTGTGCTCTGAGCCTGCATATATTTTCAATTTGCGGAACATAGCGCGGCCAAGGGGATTTTTTGGCAACATGCCTTTTACGGCACGCTCAATTACCAGCTCGGGCTTATTATCAATCAACTTGTCAAAGCTGATTGATTTGATTCCACCAATATAGCCGGAATGTGAATAGTACATTTTGTCGGTGGCTTTATTACCGGTCACGCGTACTTTCTCGGCATTTACCACGACGATGTAGTCACCGGTATCAACATGCGGAGTGTATTCTGGCTTGTGTTTGCCACGCAGGCGACGGGCAATTTCAGTCGCCAGACGGCCCAGGGTTTTGCCATTGGCATCGACTAGATACCAGTCACGCTTGACCGTCTCTTGCTTGGCACTGAATGTTTTCATGTTCGTTTGTCCTACAGGATATTTGCTTCAACGAAAGGCGGCATATAGTACAGAATTCAGTTATACGATACAAGACTGATTTGTAATATCTTGCAGCACTTTTTTACAGACAAAAAGAAAGCGCGGTAGGGGGTACCGCGCTTAAAATATACCACCAAAGGAGGATGGAGGAGTCTTTATGAATCAACCATGACTCATAA
>JBFHPZ010000374.1:0-3202 GCA_041592495.1 Gammaproteobacteria bacterium
CAAGCGATTAAAACAGATACTGGATTTACTTAAGCCGCAACAATATGTGCGTATTCGCTATCAGGAAGAAGGTTCAGAACTTGATCTTGATGTCGCAATTCGATCACTGATTGATTACAAATGCGGATCGCAACCTGACCCTCGCATCAATATGAGTCATCGTCACGATGGCCGCGATATTGCGGTAATGTTATTACTGGATTTGTCCGCATCGCTGAACGATATCCCGGAAGGCAACACCCAGACTATTTTGCAACTTAGTCAGGAAGCGGTATCACTACTGGCATGGACCATTGAACAACTGGGCGATCCCTTTGCCATTGCCGGTTTCCATTCCGATACCCGACACAATGTACGCTACCATCATATCAAAGGCTACAGTGAACACTGGGACGATTCGGTCAAGGCACGACTTGCTGCAATGGATGCAGGCTATTCGACTCGCATGGGCGCGGCGATTCGTCATGCATCCCATTATCTGGAAGGCCAGAAAGCCGACAAAAAACTACTGCTCATACTGACAGACGGTGAACCTTCGGACATTGATGTCGATGATGAGCAATATTTAATACATGACACCAAAAAAGCCATTGATGAATTATCATCAAAAAATATCCATAGCTATTGCATCAGCCTGGATAAAAAAGCTGATGATTATATCCAGGATATTTTTGGCGCAGGTGGTTACACCGTTATTGATCATGTGGAAAAATTACCCGAGAAGCTACCGTTGTTATTTACTGCTTTAACATCCTAAGCAATAACTGGATTTTTTATCATGGGCAATAAGGTAACTGTATCCGTTGAGTTTTCTTTCAAAGGCCAGCACTTCAATCCAACATGTGACCTGGATCTGGATAACTTCATGCAAACCAGTGGTTGCCTGCCGGATTTTTACACCTTGCTGGCTGATGCAAATCATATTGGTTTATACAGCTATGAATTTGAAATGATGCAGGCTGAAACTATTCAGTTTAACCAGCCACAAGGATTAGTTGCCAAATTTATCAACCACGGTATGCTCGATGGCGAAGGCTTTGAAGCCGCATGGCACCAGCAGAAACTGTACGAAAGTCTTCAGGATATTGCCCAACAGTATATGTCGATAGAGCAACTGGAACAGCACCCCGATCTCAAATCCGCCCTGCTGGCAGCCTACCAGCTGGGCAAGTCACTCGGTTAACACCGCTACACCACCGATTTTCATTACCGGCTCCTGCCTGTACGTATGCCGATTATTAGCGCACTCACGCACAAAAGCCGCGCACTTATTTCCTGTATTGCACAGATTTGATTCAGTCAGCCGCCTGATTTCGCCTAAAACCCTCAATTTTTTACTGGCACGGAGCTTGCTCTATAACCCATGAGCCTCTCTTTGCACTTAAGTGGAATTGGTGACATTTCTCCACAAGATGGACTCCTGCACGCCAGGGAAGGTTTTTTTTAAAGACAGATAGAACGATTGATTGTTATGAACATTACATTGGTATACGAAAGCACAGAGTACCAAAACGCAACAGCCATGTTGCTGGATGATGCAGGATTTACCGTGAATCAGGCATTGCCACTGCATTCGCCCTGGTTTCAAACATCCAAACTTCAACCACCAGATATTCTTGTTATCGCGGTTACCAAACCTGATAAAGATTTATTACAGCAACTGGGCATACTAAAAAAAGCCGCCTTGTGTCCTGTGATTGTGCTCTCCCCCCATGCCAGGGCCGATATCACCCGTGAAACCATTTTGGCTGGCGCTGACACCTGTATTACCGGAAAAATTTCAGCGGATCGTATCCAGAGTTTTATTGAAGTGGCCTGTATACGCTTTGAAATGACGCGAAACCTAATTGATGAGATCAATGATCTCAAAGAACAAATTGAATCACTGGAGAGTCGCTTGTCCGATCGTCGTGACATCGACCGAGCCAAAGGCTTGCTCATGAAGTCATATAAAATGACTGAAGAAGCGGCCTACACTGCATTACGTCGCATGGCGATGGATTCCGGCAACAAGCTGGGCGAGGTTGCACGCAACCTTATCTCCATGACCAAGGTACTTAATTAAACCGCACGCTTTATATCTTCCTGCATGGCTAATTCAGAGCCAGCAAATGCTTGCCCTCATTTCATTTCTTCACAAATCTATTTACACAACGCCATTGCACTATTTTGTTCCCAACACGGCTTCTGCGATGAATACTCGCGTCTATTCATTCGAAAGTCATGCCGATTGCAAATCAACCGCCCCAAAAAGATGCGTAAATTATTTCACCTTGTAAAGCATGTCCACGATGCACAAATTCGGTGCCATCTTTAAATTTACCGCACCATCCACATGCGGGCGAAACAATCATTAATGCATTTCAGATCGGTAATCTTATTGCAAATCAGCAGCTTGCATCGCTTGGCATGATACATGAATAAGTGCTTGTGGTTTTTCTAGCAAATAACGAGAAATTCATAGCCAGCCAAACATCAAAATGTATGCGCTAATGGATCTCACGCCAATACGGAGCAAAATATGAATCAAGGTAACAAACCCTCAAGACGAAGTTTTATGAAAAAACTTTCTCTATTACTGGCAATGGCCTCAGCATTCTCCATTGGTGGAATTTCACATTCTGCAATGGCTGCAAAATTAGAAAAAGAAGATCTCAAGTTTGGTTTTATTAAACTGACCGACATGGCGCCATTGGCCATAGCTTACGAAAAAGGTTACTTCGAAGAAGAAGGTTTG
Source organism: Gammaproteobacteria bacterium (assembly GCA_041592495.1). Lineage (GTDB taxonomy): Bacteria > Pseudomonadota > Gammaproteobacteria > SZUA-229 > SZUA-229 > JBFHPZ01. The sequence continues at coordinate 2,738 of JBFHPZ010000374.1, forward strand.
TACGTCACACTGGAAGCACAGGCTAACTGGAAGGTATTGCTTGATCGCGTTATCGATGGCGAACTGGATGGCGCGCACATGCTGGCGGGACAACCCCTGGGTGCAACCATCGGTTTTGGAACCAAGGCCGATATTATCACAGCATTCAGTATGGACTTGAATGGTAACGGCATTACTGTTTCCAATGACATCTGGCAACAAATGAAAGCCAACATTCCTCATGAAAATGGTAAACCGGTTCATCCCATCAAGGCCGACGCATTAAAACCTGTTATTGAAAAATACAAGAAAGAAGGCAAGCCATTTAAAATGGGCATGGTTTTTCCCGTGTCCACGCATAACTATGAATTACGTTACTGGCTTGCAGCCGGTGGTATCAACCCTGGTTATTATGCACCGCATAAAGGTGATATTTCAGGCACCATAAAAGCCGATGCCTTGTTGTCGGTCACTCCGCCTCCCCAA
>JBFHPZ010000375.1:0-3189 GCA_041592495.1 Gammaproteobacteria bacterium
CTTGCTATTGTGGTGAGGTAAGGTTAAGGATAATAGTCTATACAATAAGAACATCTCGATCAGGTGGCTCGAAGCTTTATTTCACGGATATATATACAGTTAAAATAGAAAGCACCCAGAGGGCTTACAGTTACAGGATTATTAAAGAGGAAGGACATGGCTATTTCAGTAAATGTTTCAAATGATAACCGTATTGCCACTATAAAAGTAAAAGGACAATTTGATTTCAGTCAGCATAATGAATTCCGTAAGGCTTATCAAAATCTGAGCCTCGAAGGTGGCGAGTATGTAATTGATCTTGCCGAAACGGATTATCTGGATAGTTCGGCCCTGGGCATGATGCTGTTGTTAAAAGAACATGCAGACGCAACTTCGTGCAAGGTAAAAATCCAGAATGCCAGGGATGAAATACAGGAGATTTTACAAATCGCCAGTTTTGATAAGCTGTTCACGCTGATCTAACAATAAAGCCATGGTTGAACAGGTAACAATTCTTATTGTTGATGATGATCTTACCAACCGTCTCGTGCTTCGCGGTTTGCTCCAGGGTTCCGGATTTAACACACTGGAGGCGGTAGACGGCAAACAGGCGGTGGATCTGGTAGCAAAGAATCATATCGATATTATTCTCATGGATGTCATGATGCCGGTTATGGATGGCTACCAGGCGGCTCACGCCATTAAATCAACTCACGACGGTTTTATTCCAATTATTTTTATTACTGCAATGACAGATGAAATCGCCCTTGCCAAATGTATCAAGGCTGGTGGTGATGACTTCCTGAGCAAGCCCTATAACCATATGCTGCTCAGGGCAAAAATCGATTCCATGTTACGTATAAGTCAATTGTACAAACGGATAGAAGCACAAAATAGAGAATTGAATAAACACCACGCCCGTATACAACAGGAAATTAATGTCGCAAAAAAATTATTTTCCAATGTATTAAGTCGCGATAAAAACAACGCAACAACCGGTCTCAGGTTTTCCATGTCGCCCATGTCGGTGTTTAATGGCGATATGATTCTATCCGAACGTAATCAGAGTAATGGCCTGGATATTATTATTAGCGACTTTACCGGACATGGCTTGTCTGCGGCTATTGGATCAATACCTGTCGCGGATGTTTTTTATACCATGACGGAAAAAGGTTATTCTTTTTCCGAGACACTGACGGAGGTGAACAACAAGCTGCTGAAGTTGTTACCGACAGAGATGTTCATGGCTGCGGCACTGATCAGCGTTGATAGAAATAATAATGTATTGATGGTAGTGAATGCGGGTTTACCGGATTTGTACTTGTATCGAGATGGAAAAATTATTCGCACATTCCAGTCGCAAAATATCCCCCTGGGTATTGTTAAACAAAGTCCGGATAATTTTATTATTGAAATGGAAACCCTGGCCTACAATGATCGCATCATTGCAGCGACAGATGGCATTATTGAAGCTGAAAATAAACAGGGTGAACTGTTTGGTAAACATCGCATGCTGGAAGCTATCGCCTCAGTCAGTGATCCGGATCTTGTGTTTGATACGATTCTGGACAAAAGCCTGGAGTTTGCTAAAGAGACAGAGCAGAGTGATGACATAACACTGCTTGAATTATGTCATCTGAAAGAGGTTTGTTATGAACAGGAAGATATCCAGACACACGAATTGAAACCGGCCGAATGGTCCATGCAATTCAATGTTGATGCACGTTGTTTACGTAATTTTGATTTACTGCCTTATATCATGCAGGGCATAAATGGATTGCAATCCATCCCTAACGGACGATCAATCATTCATACGATTCTCACTGAAATTCTTACCAATGCACTTGATCATGGTGTTCTGGAACTGGATTCGAAGATGAAGGATTCACCCGAAGGTTATATGAAATACTATCTGGAAAAAACTCAACGGCTGGATGAATTGAGCCATGGTCAGATCCAGATAATTCTTAACCATGAGCTTAAGGAAAACGGTGGCGGAAGGTTAACAATTCATGTTGCTGACAGTGGATCAGGTTTTGATTATGCCAACGAATGCCTGGCGCTTGAAAATAACAGGGGATATTGCGGAAGAGGTCTGGCCCTGATAAAGCGTCTTTGCACGCAGGTCAATCATCTTGGCAAGGGTAATGCTATTATGGCTGTGTATGAATGGGACTGATTTTTCCAGAATAATTATAGGGGAAATATTATGGCGTACGTGGTTACTGAAAATTGTATTCGTTGTAAGTACACTGATTGTGTTGATGTATGTCCGGTGGATTGTTTTCATGAGGGACCGAATTTTCTGGTGATTGATCCTGATGAATGTATTGATTGTGATTTGTGCGTGGCGGAATGTCCGGCCGAGGCTATTTTTGCGGAAGATGATGTGCCAAATGATATGCAGTCTTTCATATCGCTAAATGCTGAACTGGCTAAACAGTGGCCTGTGATTAATCAGGTAAAGCCCGCCCCGGATGATGCGGATGACTGGAATGGTGTGAATGATAAATTGCAGTATCTGGATAGAGGTTAAAGTTTAGACTGCAAAACTTAAAGGCTTACCCTTTTACCTTATTACAACACCGGCGGCAGTATGGAAAATGCAGTAGGTTCTTCTGATTCTGGTGCTCTGCTTTTCTTCAGCTGGTAATCCAGTAAATCATAATAACGGCGAATACGCTCAACATATTTCACCGGCTCCCAGCCACGAGCATAACCGTAGGTGGCTTCCTTGTACCATTTCTTGCGAGCCAACAAGGGCAGGGTGGTTTTCAGGTCTACCCACTTGTTGGGGTCCTTGCCCTGTTGCAGCGCGATATTACGTGCATCCTGCACGTGGTAATAACCTACGTTATACGCGGCAAGAGCAAACCAGGTGCGATCCGGTTCCGTTAATGCATCATCAAACCGGTCACGGATTTGTGCCAGATATTTTGCGCCGCCATAAATACTGCCTTTTGGATCCAGTCGATTTTTTACGCCCATGTGACCTGCAGTTTCACGGGTGAGCATCATAATGCCGCGCACACCGGTGGGGGAGACCGCTCGGGGATTCCAGTGGGATTCCTGATATCCCATGGCAGCCAGGAGACGCCAGTCCAGCTGATATTTATCTGCGGCTTCACGGAACAGGTGCTGATATTTGCTGAGGCGGGTGGCAATGTGGCGGACATAGATACGATTACCAACATAATCAAACTTGGCCAC
>JBFHPZ010000376.1:0-3188 GCA_041592495.1 Gammaproteobacteria bacterium
AGCACTGGGCATTAGTTTGATTCTCGCCAATCTGGGCGCACGACATATCGCCGAACCCATCAATCTGTTCGCAACTAACCTGAAAAAATATGCCGATGGTGAAAGCCAGATCGCCACCCATTTACCCAAGGGCGCAGAAGAATTACAACAGCTGGATCAATCCTTCCATTATCTCGTCGATACTTTAAAAACCACCGAAATTGAACGCGATCGCGCACAACGCATGATGCTGCAAAGCGCCAAACTCGCCAGCATCGGTGAAATGGCTGCGGGTATTGGTCACGAAATCAATAATCCCCTGAATAACATTTTGTCCTACACCAAACTCATCGAACGCGATGTATCTGATGACAACCAGGAAATGAAACAGGATCTCGCCGGTTTACGCAATGAGGCCATGCGGGCCGGTCGCATAGTAAAAGGCATTTTGAATTTTGCACGTCAGGTACCGCCGGAATATACTCAATTCAGTCTGATGGTATGGTTATACGACACCTTGCAACTGGTATCACCGGAAGCCAACGAACGCCACATCCATACGCGTCTGGTAGATGCACCGGATATTGTCATCGAAGGTGATCGCCAGCAATTGCAGCAGGTACTGGTCAATTTATTAGTCAACGCCATTCAGGCCAGTACCAAAGGCTGTACAGTGGATGTTCTTGCGAAGGAAATTGAAAACAACATGGTGCAAATCGTCGTGTCTGATTGCGGAACCGGTATCGACGAAACCCATAAAGACAAAATATTTGATCCATTTTTCTCCACCAAGGAAGTCGGCGAAGGTAGCGGTCTGGGTTTGTCCATCAGCCTTGGCATCGTACAATATCATGATGGTCAACTTTATTTGCAAAACAACGATAAGGGCGGAGTTGATGCCATTATTACGCTACCCATACATATGAAACCTGAAGCCGATGACGTCTGATTTCCGCGTACATTTTATTGATGATGATCCCACCGCCGGCGATTTGTTTCGCCGTTTTAGTCGGGGTAAACCCTACAACATCGCGATCTTTCGAGACCCGCGTGAAGCTCTGAACGATATTCGTCAGAACGGCAGCAATCTGGTCATCACCGATTTAAGCATGCCCAATATGTCTGGCCTGGAATTGCTCGAAGCCATACGTCAGACCGATATCGAAATACCGGTCATTATGATCACCGGATTTTCCACCGAAGATAATGCCATCAAGGCATTACGTCTCGGCGCTACCGACTTCATCAAAAAACCCTTCGACATGGATGAACTGCTGGCGCAGGTCGACAACACGCTAACCCAGGCAGCACAACGCAAACTCGATAAAAGCAAACGCCCGCGCATTGAAGATCAGCAAGACCAGTTCGGCATGATTGGTCATTCACCGGCCATTAAGCATATTTTTTCCATTATCGATAAAATTTCCGATATTCGTTGTAACGTCATCATCGAAGGCGAATCCGGCACCGGTAAAGAACTGGTTGCACACGCCATACATAATCACAGCCTGTTTGCCAATCAGCCCTTTATTGTTATCGATTGCGGATCACTCACCGATACATTACTCGAAAGCGAACTCTTCGGTCATGAAAAAGGCGCTTTCACCGGCGCCGCTCAAACCAAACAGGGCTTAATGGAAGTCGCCAGCGGCGGCACAATTTTTCTCGATGAAATCTGCAACATCTCCGACTCCATGCAAATGAAACTCATGCGTGCAGTACAGGCGCAACAGGTGACACGTGTCGGCGGCATACATCCCATCGATATCGACGTACGCTTTGTTGCAGCGACTAATCGCAACATTGAAGAAATGATTGCCGCCGGACAATTCCGCCATGACCTGTATCACCGACTCAATGTGGTCACTATAAAGATGCCGCCGCTGCGTGAACGCAAGGATGATATTGAATTACTGGTGAACCATTTCGTAAAGGAATTCGCCCACCGCTATCAACGCGATGCCGAAGGCTTCGACCCGGAATCCATGGAGCGATTAAAGAACTACACCTGGCCCGGCAACATACGTGAATTAAGAAATCTGGTTGAACGCAGCATTGCGCTGGCCGACGGTACTATTTTACATGCCGGACAAAATTTAATACTCGCCAAGTCAGATGAAAGCATCGACATGGACACACCCTCACTGGAAGAACTGGAAAAACGTTACGTGTTAAAAATATTGCAACAGTGCAATGGCAACCGGGAACAGACTGCGCAGATACTGGGGATTAATAAATCAACACTGTGGCGCAAGTTGCAGAGCTGGCAGGAGTGATACGGCGTAATGCGCAAAGCTTATTACGCGAGCTGTTATAGCCTAATTAACCAAGAATTTTTAAAACCCATCAGGAACATTATCAAATGAAGTATTATCATTATTTATTTTTAGCCATTCTTGCCTTTTCCACAAAAGCTAATGCAATACAACCAAAAATTGGAATATATGAGCAATTTGATAATTTAAGAATGGTTGCGTTCATCGATGAAAAGGATATTGATAATAGCCCTGAATGGAACCCTAATTCATCTCCCCTTCCTTTAACTGTTGATAAGGCCATTCAATCTGTCATTGATTTTACTAAAACATCACAGACTCCAAGTACTATAAGAGAAATTGAAATAAGAACTGTACCAAAGCATGAAACACACTGGCACTATCTAATTAAAATTGCTAATGATGCAATGAAAACAAAATACAACATTTATGTAGTGTTAATGGATGGCAAAGTTATTCCGGCCATCATTGAACCACAAGGATATAAATAAAGTTAAAGATGTCACCCAGCCTACGGCGCAAAGCGCCCTACTTGCTGGCAAGTTTATAGAATTAATAAAATCTAAATAACTGTCATCTCGACCTTGTGGAGAGATCTTAATCTTAAAGCTTGTATTTCTTCCAAGCAGCCAAGATCCCTCGACGTTGCTCGGGATGACTTAAGAGTGGGTCGACACCGCTTGGAGTGATATTAGAATGGTAGCTCCGATTAGCGCAGCGTAATCGGAGGCTTTTAATCATTATGAACACATACGCTATGTCAACCGTACCTATGCTGACTACAAAACTGTCATCTCGACCTTGTGGAGAGATCTTATTCTCAAAGCTTGTCTTTCTTCCAAGCAGCCAAGATCCCTCGACGTTGCTCGGGATGACTTAAGAGTGGGTCGACACCGCTTGGAGTGATATTAGAATGGTAGCTCCGATTAGCGC
>JBFHPZ010000377.1:0-3188 GCA_041592495.1 Gammaproteobacteria bacterium
GATCAACGTTTGGTATGTACCCTTTTTATTGTTAGAATCTTCCAGACTCATTGCTCTTGAAGCAATAAACAGCCTGAAAGCACTGACCATGTCTGTCCATTCATTCCGCACAGTATTTAATAGTCGATAGGATTCCTGAATACTGGCTTCGGACAACCAGCCTGATAGCTCTTCGGTTGCAAGATCCAGCATAGTTATAAATTGCGTATTTTGCGGCAACATCAATTCATTTATTGCTGCATAAGCGGGAAATAATTCCTCCGGCTTACTGCGTACATTCATTAACTGATACGTACGGTCTTTCAAATCAAATAGATTCTCTGACAACTGCTTTAGCAACTTTGGTAAATTCGCATCAACTGTCCATTTGTTCTTTTCGATTTCTTCTACGCATTTAATGGCGTCTTCAAGATTTGAAATAACCCGACTGAATTCCTTTTCTTCCGGTGTTACAAGATAGGTCTGGATAGCGAATTCTGCTTGCCATAAATAATCACGAAGCAGATGTTGTGATTCACGAAGTTGCTGACGATTACTGGCTCGATTGGCAGTGTCCTGAACAGCATCGGAAATGAACAAATGGGTTCCCCAGACGCTCATCAGGAACAGCACCAGTAGTAATGCCGCGCCGATTAAGTAGCGTCCTCGAATACTATCCAGTTTGAGTATGTTGTTATACAACTTACTCAACATGTAACAGCATCCACGCCAGGCTGATGACTTAACACCCTGCATAAATGAATTTCCATGACCATTGAAAAATAAACACAAAGCAATACAACACCTGGCAACATAGATGCCAGGACAGGTTTTCATTAGCGTATGTTTAAATCTTAATAAGAAATGGATTCTTTACGAATCGAGTTTATATTTTATAGTTATTTCTTATTTTTATTATTTAGTCACTACAGGAGATATTAATGGCAGGTTAATAATTTGCCACCCCCATTCAGGTGAACTTATTGTTATTTTTTATCTTATTTTATTTATTCATTTTTGTTAAATAACAAAGGGGCAATAAAGCCCCTTTGTTAGATAGCACGATCACAACGCCAATCAGGCAGCGTCAACCGCTTTCATGCTGAGACGAATACGACCCTGGCGGTCGATTTCCAGCACTTTGACCTTGACCACATCCCCTTCGGACAATTTGTCATTGACGCTTTCTACGCGCTCTTCACAAATCTGGGAAATATGTACCAGGCCTTCCTTGTTAGGCAGTATGCGAACGAAAGCACCAAAATCCATAATCTTGATAACGGTACCGTCGTAAACCTTGCCCACTTCGGCTTCAGCCGTGATTTGCTCAATGCGTTTTTTGGCTTCTTCAGCGGCATTAAAATCGTTGGAAGCGATTTTGACATTGCCATCGTCATCAATATCGATAGAAACACCGGTTTCTTCCGTGATGGATTTGATAACAGCGCCACCCTTGCCGATAACATCGCGGATTTTCTCCGGATTGATCTTCATGGTCAGGTAACGAGGTGCGTAGTGAGACATTTCAGTCTTCGGTGCACTGATTACCTTGTTCATTTCACCCAGGATGAACATACGACCGGCTTTGGCTTGTTCCAGCGCCTTGGCCATGATGTCCTTGGTGATACCGGTAATCTTGATATCCATTTGCAGGGCGTTTACACCATTTTCGGTACCCGCCACTTTAAAGTCCATGTCACCCAGATGATCTTCATCACCCAGGATATCGCTCAGTACCGCGAAGCTATCACCTTCTTTAACCAGACCCATGGCAATACCGGCAACCGGTGCCTTGATGGGCACACCGGCATCCATTAATGCCAGACTGGTGCCACAAACAGATGCCATGGAGCTGGAACCGTTTGATTCGGTAATTTCAGAAACCACACGGATGGAATAAGGGAAATCTTTTTCATTCGGCATAACCGCGATAACACCGCGCTTGGCCAGACGACCGTGACCGATTTCACGACGGCCAGGTGTTCCGACTCGGCCAGCTTCACCGACACTGTAGGGAGGGAAATTATAGTGCAGCATGAAGCTGTCACGTTTTTCACCTTCCAGCGCATCAATCACCTGTGCATCACGTGCTGTACCTAATGTGGTAACAACGACTGCCTGGGTTTCACCACGGGTGAACAGTGCAGAACCATGGGTGCGCGGCAGGATACCGGTACGAACGAAGATTGGTCGTACCTGATCCAGTGTACGGCCATCGATACGTTTTTCGCCCGCCAGGATACGGCCACGAACAATTTTCTTTTCCAGCTTGCCGAACGCGCCCTTGATATCGTCTGCGCTCCAGCCTTCAGCACCTTCTTTTGCCGCCAGTTTTTCAACGGCCGCATCACGCACTTTATCGACTGCTGCATAACGATCCAGTTTTTCAGCAATTTGGTAAGCTGCGGTTAAATCAGCTGTCACTGCATCCGCAACTGCTTTAGCCAGATCATCATCTGTGGCAGGTTCAGACCAGGCAATTGCCGGGTTATTAACTTCGGCAGCCAGTTCTTTAATCGCCTTGATCGCAATCTGGAACTGCTCATGACCAAACATGACAGCGCCCAGCATCACATCTTCAGGTAATTCCCTGGCTTCGGATTCCACCATTAATACGGCGTCATCGGTACCGGCAACCACCAGATCCAGCTCGGATTCATTTAGCTGGCTGTAAGTGGGATTCAGTAAATACTGGCCATCCTTATAACCTACACGGGCGGCACCTATCGGGCCCATGAATGGGGCGCCGGATATAGCCAGTGCAGCGGAGGCACCGATCATGGATGGAATATCAGGATCGATTTCATTATTCAGCGAAATTACGGTGGCAATCACCTGGACTTCGTTGGTAAAACCTTTAGGGAACAGAGGACGGATAGGGCGGTCGATAAGGCGGCTTGTCAGGGTTTCTTTTTCTGATGGACGACCTTCACGCTTGAAGAATCCACCGGGGATCTTGCCAGCCGCATAAGTACGTTCCTGATAGTTGACTGTCAGGGGGAAAAAGTCTTTCGGCTCTCCACCTTTTACAACTACTGCAGTAACCAACACGACAGTGTCGGACATATTCACTAAAACAGCGCCCGATGCTTGGCGAGCAATCTCACCGGTTTCAATAGTGACGTTATGTTCACCGAACTGAAATGATTTTTTTATTACGGCCACAATAATGGTTCCCTATCTGTTCTGTATGTTTGGTTTAATGACGC
>JBFHPZ010000378.1:0-3185 GCA_041592495.1 Gammaproteobacteria bacterium
ATATGAAAATGATCCGCTGACTGCTTTGGGCGAGGCAAAAGAAATATGGAGTCAACTTTTAGAAGGCAGCATGGGGGAGGCATTACTGTTTGATAGAGCCACACCATCGTATGTATGTGCAGTTTTATTGCGGGACTTTAAGGAAAAATTAGAAAAACCCGAACTGGATTTTTGCAGGGAAGTCATATTTGAATATACAAATATCGTTAACAATGATGATTATATGCACCAGATCGGCGACGGCCTTGTTCCTGCGTTATTTGTACTCCCAAGATTGATAGAAGATTTTCCAGACGAAAGACTAACTATCAAGCTGCTATTAATCAAAGCACTAATGAGGCATGATCCAATATCAATGATGGGAATGGACAGGATAAATTCAGTAGCCATTCAAGCTGTTCAGCACTTATGGAAGAATGAATCTGAGTTCATGAAGTCGCTGTACATTGGGTATTTGGTAATTGCTCAAAAACATAGAGATGTTCGGGATCGTTTAAGACAAGAGGCATATAAGCAGAACAAATATGAAATTAACAGCAATGACTTTGAGCGGGAGTTGTTTAAAGAATTAGAGAGTGTAGTCAGGAGTATCGAAGATGAAACCATCACGGAATCCGCAATAGACAATATTGAAAGCATAGATAACGATATATTGATAACTGCTTTTCGGCTTGCACCATTGGATGGTGAACACAGGAAACCAGTACCGTTTGCCGAGGAGGTAATTAGGATAATTTCACAACAATTGCTTTCACGAGACAGAGAAGACCGGCTTGATTATACTTTCAGAAATGAATTTTTAAAGCACTATGCCCGTTTTATCCTTCATCTAGAGAATAGGGAGAAAGACAAATACCTTAAATATTTTACCGATAATTTCACCTTGAGTGAAGGTGTGGCAGATTTGTTAAATGAATTTGTTAGCGCTGAAGACTCATTGAATATGCCGGACTCATTTTGGTATGTTTGGAACCGATTTAAAGGCCTCATCGTTGATTCAATAAGCAATCAAGGTTGGAGGCATGATAAGGAACGCATAGTCGAATCTTTTTTATTTGCAAGAATCACTTGGAAGGATGACGCAAAGAAATGGCATACATTTTCACCGGAGAATAGAGCGTTTTTTAGTGATTTAAGCGGCAAGATAGGTGGTGAATCATCATTTATATATAGCATCTGTAAACTCCTTTGTGGCATAGGAAGTGATTTTTTAGATGATGGTATTTATTGGATCAGCCATGCAATAAACACCTTTGATATCGACTTATCACAAGATAAATCAGGAAATACGCTATTTTTCTTGGAAAGATATATGAGAAGATATCTATTCAAAAATCATGACAAAGTTAGACGAACGCCGAATTTACGGGCGCAGTCAATGGTGGTTTTGGATTTCCTTGTTGAGCAATATTCAATTACTGGTTATCTCCTAAGAGAGGATGTAGCCTAACTAAAAAACATTGTGGCCGAGGTGTACCGAGAAACCAAAACCCTCAATCAAATACGAAGAATATATTTGTCTGTATTTTGTGTCGCTCCTATCCATACGTTGATAAATGGCGACAGATTCAAGTGCCGTATAACAAGTTGCTGCACACGGATGATGTGGTTCCCCCGCTTTAGTGGACACCTTTGGAAGCTGAGTCAGGCGTAGGTCTAAACCATGTCCATAACACCACGTATTGCCTATCTTGCGGATCATCCAGAGGTTCTACCCACTTTGGAGCATCTCTTTGAAACAGAGTGGCCCGACTACTATGGGGCCGGTGGCCCAGGTAATGCCCACGATGATCTCTCTACTTACTCAAGCCGGGATCAACTGCCCGTTGGGCTGGTTGCATTCGTGAATGCTGAGCCGTGCGGTATTGCCGTGCTCAAGTCGGAGTGCGTCACGACGCACAAACATCTCACCCCTTGGGTTGGTGGTGGCATGGTTGTGCCACAATACAGGAGGCAGGGTATCGGGGCGCATATGGTATCTGCACTCGAAGAGATTGCCCGTAATAGGGGGTTCAACGTTATTTACTCTGGCACAAGCACGGCAAATACGTTGCTTATTCGTGAGGGGTGGGAGTTCGTAGAATTAGTGCAATATAACGGTGAGGCGGTATCTATCTATAAGAAGATGCTCTAGAAAGCTCCGTCAACGGGATGCAGTCCGCTGCCCCGGTCAGGTTTCCTGAATCAGTTGGCGGCTTGATTGAGAAAGGAGAGTGGGAAATGAAATGTTTTAACCATCAGGAAAGTGATTCGGTGGGGCAGTGTAAGCACTGCTATAAGGGACTATGTAAAGAATGCGCTGCGGATACGGGTGTTGGTATCGCATGCAAGGGTTTACACGAACAAGATGTTGAGTTCTTGCATTCACTGATAGAGAACAACAAGAATGCCTATTCGAACACTCCCCAATCTTTATTGATGAGCAACTTGTTTGTGCTGCTCATGGGCGGGCTCTTCGTCGGATATAGCCTGTACTTTTCTGGATCCAGTTTTTTAATGTGGTTTGGTTTTCTTTGTATTGGATATTGGGCCTCTATGACGGTATACAATTTTATGTTGCTTAAAAAAATCAAAACTGACTATTAGTGTGCCGGGTTACTGCGGCACTTCAGCTCAATTTTTTATGGCCATAACGTCAGCAATATTACTGAGAGCCCGTTCATGGAAGAAAAAGTCGCTGTTTTCGGTTTTCTCCGTTTCCCGCCGGAATCCATGCTTGCTATCCGCCCTTATCTGGCGGAGTTCGTTCGGGCTACCCGCGCCAACGATGGCTGTCTTGCCTATGATGTGGCGGAGGATCTGGCTGAGCCGGGATTGATTCGTTTTTCTGAGCTGTGGCCGGATCACGGATCTCTGGATGCCCATCTGGTTGCTCCGCATATCGTGCCGTGGCGCGAGGCTGCAAGAGCGCATGGGTTGCTGGAGAGACAGTTTACGGCTTACGACATCGCTGGCGCTCGCCGGGTATAGTTTTCTCTTACGCAAAGGACATGGCATGAAGATCTATGGTGATAGCCAATCGGGCAATTGCTACAAGGTGAAGCTGGTTTGCCACTTGCTTGAGTTGGAATATGAGTGGGTGGATGTGGATATTCTTTCTGGAGAGACTCGCACCGAGCAATTTTTGTCCTGTAATCCCAATGGCAAGATCCCTTTACTGGATCTTGGCGATGAGGGTTATCTGG
>JBFHPZ010000379.1:0-3179 GCA_041592495.1 Gammaproteobacteria bacterium
AGGTGAATTCAATGGTTAACAAAAATGTGCCAACGCTAATGAAGATGAGTTGATTGCGAGTGAGTTGTCCGGTGAACAGGTTGTAATAAATTTCTTTTGGCGGCAGCAGGTAAGTCAGAAATGTAACAGCCCATAAAAATGAAAAGCAGGCGACGGCAATAAACACCAGAAACCAGTATTTTTTATCGGGCGATATGATGGACGCATCCGGTTGTTTTGCCGGCAGTGGCTTTTTCTCCCAGATACTGGGTTTGCCGCTGGCGCGAAACATAAGCTTGTTGATCATTTCCACCACGGAAAAATGCGGGCATAACCAGCCACAATATAAACGACCAAATTTCCAGGCGGTGCCAATCACAACACCCACGACCAGAAACAGGGGAATAAACACACGGATAAGAATATTGAATGCGGCTTCACCCGCACTCATGTTGCCTTTCTGAAATTCATCCAGGCCCAGCGTCCAGTCCTGCCCCAGAATAATAAAGTGACCGAGATGCAAATCCAGTCGAAAGATATCGAGAATCGGTGCCAGTACAAACAACACAAAAAAAGCAGTTTGCAGCATGCGACGATTTTTTTGCAGTTTATGCATCATCGCAATGGGTGCCTATGAGGGGATAATGAAAATGTTTTCCAGCGAGTGCTTTGGATAGTCCAAGTATGCCCAGCAATATCAGTGTGGAATGAATGGTGGTGAAGTAAATAATCAGCACAACCCAGGTCCAGGCTTCGTCGAAACTGCCAAATAACAAAATCACAGTGCTGACAATGACAATCAGAAAACCGGCCCAGACACTGGCAATGAAGGTCTGGTTAATATGGCAACGGGCGAGGGCAGGCGCTGCTTTTGCCCGTTTGAAATACATATTTAGCAGCACGAGAAAGGCGATACCCGGTAACAACAACAAATTCACCAGATACAGGGTCTCGGCGGTAACCGCCAGGGATTGACCGGGTGCCTCGGTTTCAGGATTGTCCAAAGGTGGCATAGACCACCTCCATCAGGGCTTGAGTGGTTTCCAGGTCGTCGGTCAGTGGTTCGATCAACGCACTACGACAGGCTTCTACCGGATTATAGCCAGCCTGAATCAGCTTGATGGTGTACACCAGCAACCGGGTGGACGCGGCTTCTTCCAGATCATGATCCTTCAGGGCGCGCAGGGCATTGGCCAGTGAAACCAGGCGCTTCGCCATCATGGCATCGATACCGGTTTCGCCACTGAGGATAGTTTGTTCCAACTCAGGTTTTGGAAAATCAAAACGACAGGCGACGAAGCGTTGCCGGGTGCTGGGTTTCATGCCTTTTAACAAGTTCTGATAGCCAGGGTTATAGGAAACCACCAGCATAAATTCTTTTGGTGCTTCCAGTGTTTCGCCAGTACGTTCGATAGGCAATATGCGACGGTCATCGCTTAGCGGATGTATTACAACCGTGGTGTCTTTACGGGCTTCCACCACTTCATCCAGATAACAAATGGCGCCCTCACGTACAGCACGGGTGAGTGGACCATCGTTCCAGTAGGTGGTGCCGTCACCTATCAAATGCCGGCCAACCAGATCGGATGCAGTTAAATCATCGTGGCAGGATACGGTGTATAGCGGACGACCGAGTTTTTTTGCCATGTGGGTAATGAAACGGGTTTTTCCGCAACCGGTCGGGCCTTTGATCAATAGGGGAAGCTGGTTGTTATAGGCATGCTCGAACAATTCAACTTCGTTGCCATGAGGCAGGTAATAGGGCAGATCGGTATCCTGATCCAGCGTACTGATCCTGGCTTTGGATTCGTTCATGTTATGGCCTCCTGGTCAGAATGGGGGTAACCTTTATCTAGTATTGCAATAAAAGCCACAAGTTAAAATGCTGCCAACTTTCTAACTTCTAGCATCTACATTCACTTTTCAATCGTCTTTCTTCTACATCCTCTCTTTAAAAAAACGTGGCCTATCCGGTTAGCCCCGGTTTTGTAGGGGCAGGGTATGACTCGGAGCCAACCGGTAGGTTTCACGCCTCCATCACCTGCAGCCAAAGCTGCAGGCTAGCGGTGGAGTTAGGCAGTGGCTTCTTCACCTTTAACAAAGAAGCTCACGATGTACAGAATCAGTCCTACCAGGAATACGAGACCTGTGTATTCACGCATCCAGTAGAATAATTCGATCTTCTCCTGTACCACCATGAATGGCATAGGTGCATCGCTGTAGCGTTGCAGGTAAACCTGCAGAATGCCCGCGCCGGTCAGGAACAGGGTAATGAAGACCATGGATACAGTCATCAACCAGAAGCTCCACATTTCCAGTACCTGTGATTTCATGCTGTTAGCTGCAGCACGACCGCGCATCAAAGGCATGGCGTAGGAGATCATGGTAAGAACAATCATCACGTAAGCGCCATAGAATGCCATGTGACCATGGGCTGCGGTGATTTGTGAACCGTGGGTGTAGTAGTTCACGGGTGACAGTGTATGCAGGAAACCCCACACTCCAGCGCCGAGGAATGCCATTACGCCCGTACCCAATGCCCACAATACTGCTGCCTTGTTGGGATGTTCACGACGGCGGCGGTTAACCATGTTGAAGGCAAACAGGGTCATCATGAAGAACGGAATTGGCTCAAGTGCTGAGAAAACAGAACCCAGGAACTGCCAGTATTCCGGAGCACCAATCCAGTAGTAATGGTGACCGGTACCGATAATGCCGGTAATCAGGGTCATGGCAATAATGATATACAGCCATTTTTCGATTACTTCACGGTCAACGCCTGTCGTTTTGATCAGGACGAAGGCCAGGATGGCACCCAGGATGAGTTCCCATACGCCTTCAACCCAGAGATGAACCGTCCACCACCAGAAGTATTTATCCAGTACCAGATTCACCGGGTTGTAGAAAGAGAACAGGAAGAACACGGCCAGACCGACCAGACCCAGCAACAGCACCAGATTAATGGTGGTCTTGCGGCCTTTCAGGATAGTCATGCCGATGTTGAACAGGAAGCCAAGGGCAACAACCACTATACCCAGTTTGGTAATGGTCGGTTGCTCAAGGAACTCTCGTCCCATGGTTGGCAGCAGATCGTTACCGGTTACATGGGCCAGTGTTGAATAGTTCACCAGCAGGTAAGCGGCAACAGTTGCGCCGGCGGCGCCCAGGAATATCCAGAACAGCGCGATAGCCAGCTTGGG
>JBFHPZ010000380.1:0-3168 GCA_041592495.1 Gammaproteobacteria bacterium
CATAACCGCCTGTAATTCGCTGGAGATAGGGCCGCCTGGCGGCATATCTATGCCCGCTGTTATGACTGGAACTACATCAATCACCGTCAGATCCGCCTGGTTGTTTTCCGCCAGTGACACGGCGCGTGCGATTGATGTCTCCTGTGCAACGGATGTTTCGGATACGTAGAGAATATTTTTGAATAGCTTCATCATGATTTACATCTACCTTTAACAAGTGAGCGATGTATATGACATGGCAGGCAGGTGTCTGGTTGTGGTTCCACTATTTAACCTGCTCATTTTCCAGAACGGGCTTGTATCCCCAGTCTCTAACACCCTGAATCACCTCATCAATATGGTCGGACGGAATATGAAGTATTTGCAGGGCCGTCGCGCCGAGTCGCAAGCTTGCTTCAATGGTTTCCGGGTAGGCGTGTATTGCACCAGCGTCAAGCAGGCGCGTACTCGTTTCGAGATCCCGTGCCCGCGCAATGACCGGTACCTGTGGGCAAGTTCTGCGAAGATGCGAAATAGTGTCTAATGCCGTAGTGGGCCTGTCAACGGTAATCACGACCAGAGAAGCGCGTTCCACATGAATGGTAGACAGTAATCCTGGATCGGAAATGTCACCATAGGATACCGGGTGACCATCCAGGCGTCCCTGTGTTACCCGCTTCGGGTCGGTGTCAAAGGCTACAAACGGAACACCACTCGAATGCAATAACACGGCTATTGTGTGACCTACACGACCATAGCCCCCGATCACCACCTGTCGTTTCGGGGTATCCGGTAACTCCGGGATAGCAGTGGATTCAGCGGGCGGCGTTTTAACCAGCCAATTTGTCAGAGTGCCATTGAAACGGATCAGACCTGCGCCTGCAACCATCGATAGCAGCACGGATGTTATCGCAATCTGTCCCAGCTGGGTGTCGATAACACTTGCATCGAGTGCTATCGCAATAAGCGCAAGGCCAAATTCACCACCCACGCTCAACATCAGGCCGGTGCGCCACGCAACTCGGCTGTCTACACTGATTCCGCGCACTAATGCGGCGACTATCAGCGTCTTGCTTGCCAGAATGAGAAACGTGCCCAGTACAGCCCAGTACCATAAAGATAGTATCTCCGCTGGATTGAAGCGCATGCCGATACCGATAAAGAACAAACCAAGCAATACATCACGGAAAGGGCGTATGCTCGATTCCACCTGGTGACGGAACTCCGTTTCTCCCAGCATCATACCGGCAAGAAATCCTCCAAAGGCCAACGACAGACCAAGGTTGTTTGTGGTCCATGCTGCAAGCAATGCAACCATCAGAACTGCCAGAGTAAACATCTCGAATGACTTGTGTTCGGACACGAAATGAAACAAGGGTCGAAGCAACCAGCGTCCTGCATAAAACACGAGCGCGAACGCGAGAACAGCTTTGGCGAGCGCCCACCCCAGAGAGCTGGCCAGCACAGTTGCGGAAATTGTTATGCCCAGCACGGGGATGATCACAAGAAAAGGAACGGCGGTGACATCCTGGAAAACAGACATTGCGAGGCCGAGGCGACCGTGTTGACTGTTTTCCTCATTCTGCTCGGTTAGCAGGCTGGAGATAATGGTCGTAGACGATTGAGCGAAGACGGCACCAATCACGAAGGCGGCAGCACCGGGAAGTCCTCCGAACCACGCGATGCTACCAACGATTAATGTCGTGAATACAACCTGTCCGGTTCCCAGTCCCAGAATCTGGTGGCGTAGCGCATGCAATTGAGGGAGGGAAAAATTAAGACCTATGGTAAACAGCAGGAAGACAATGCCGAATTCGGCAAGCGTTGCCAGTTCAGGCATTGAGACTGTCGGCCCCATCGTATGTGGTCCGAGAATTACACCCACAAGCAAATATCCAAGACTGGTCGGAATCTGTAGACGTTGAAACATAACCACGACGCTTATCGTCACGGCTAGAAGCAAGAGAATTTGTGCAAGATATTCCATCATGATACTGGTTAGCCGTGAAAGTTAAACGATAAGTGAATGAATTAATTTAGATAAGACGGGTAATTAGTATATCAGTTCCTTACTGCCTGTTGTGCGAACTGGCTAAAGCAGGCTCGTATTTATGGAATAGGGGCTGGAGTTAGTTATTAAGAAATAAAAAGAATGATGCAGCGGCTCAGGGTATTCTTAAAATAATAAATTAAATGTTGTCAACCCGGCATGTTTCTAGCCGGAATCTGTTTCATTTTAATTCTTAATGTTTTTAAGCAAAACTCAATGATTATGGATTCCAGAAAAAGCGCATGGGAATGACAGTTTTCAGAAGTAGGTTCTAGGTCAGGAAATGCTCCCTGGTATTTCTTTTAGCACGGTGCTTCTTGTAGATAAGATCTAGTGACGTTGTTCAAGGGTTGTTAGTTGAAGCTAAATTAAATCAGGTAGGGCTTTTTTGAATGCATACATACCATATCAGATTCTGTATTTTGTGATATTAAGTGTGTATTCGCATATTAAATTTGTGAATTCCATGCTGTCGCTATAAACTTCATTTAAACTAATTTGTGAATTAATTAAACAGGTGTCATATGAAGGGAATTCTAGGATCAGTTGGTCAAGGCGCTAAGAATATTCGTCAGGATATTATTCTTATTCAGGAGCTACTCAATCATAAAATACAGCGTCTGCCAGGGGAGAAAAAACTGGTTGTTGATGGACTCATAGGAAAAAAGACCATTGCATTGATAACAAAATATCAGCAAGTGGTTTTGAAAATGAATAAACCCGATGGACGAGTTGATCCAAATGGTAAAACATTCAAGTCCCTGTATGAAGGCTACTCGGTAGTTCCAGCAGCACATCTATCCAAGGTTGCACAGGATTACTGGTCCGGTGATAGCGCCCGCTGGTCCCAGGAGAAAAAACTGCAAAGCCTTAACGCTCAATTTCGTCTCAAGATAGAAGCAATAATCAAAAAGCTCAAGGACGATGGATATATGCCGACAATTTTTTACGGCTGGCGATCCGAAGCGGTACAATTAGATTTATATAACAAAAAGCGATCTAAAGTAAAATTCAGTTTTCACAATGCAACCCAAAGTAATGGCGTGCCTAACTCCTATGCTGCAGACATTATTGATTCCCGATATGCATGGAATGATAAGCCAGAGACTAAAGTTTTCTGGGAAGCATTAGGAAGGGCG
>JBFHPZ010000381.1:0-3167 GCA_041592495.1 Gammaproteobacteria bacterium
AATCTGACCCTGACAGTGGACGGCAAAGAACATAAGGTCGAGGCGGAAGGTAGCGGTCCGGTCGATGCGACCTTCAAGGCAATCGAATCTCTGGTGGATTCAGGCTGCAATCTCCAGCTGTATTCCGTAAACAACATCACCAGCGGCACCGATGCCCAGGGCGAAGTGACTGTGCGATTATCCAAGGGTGGTCGTATCGTTAATGGTCAGGGTGCGGACACCGATATCGTCATTGCTTCAGCCAAAGCCTATATCAATGCACTGAATAAAGTGTTCACCCCAACCACTGATCGAGCGCATCCACAACTGGGTGATGTGTAAACCGTGACGGAGCAAAAGGATACAAATTCCGCCAGCACAGGGCAGGGACGCCCGATTGATGAGGCTGCGCGATTACATTACCTCAATACCATGGGGATTCAATCCTGGTCGCTGAAGCATTCACCCGAAGCAACATTAACCAGTCCTGTTTCAATTGAGAGTGCAGTTGAAAATACGGCAATAGAAGCTGTTCAGCCGGAACAGCCAGTTGCAACCAAAACCAGCATTGCACAAATGGACTGGCAGCAACTCGAGCGCTGTGTATCACAATGCCAGTTGTGCGAGTTACATCACTCCCGCACCCAAACCGTGTTTGGTGTCGGCAACCCCAATGCAGATTTATTAATCATTGGTGAAGCACCCGGCGCAGATGAAGATCGTTTAGGTGAGCCTTTTGTTGGTCGTGCGGGTAAGTTACTGGATGCCATGCTGGCGGCCATTCAACTCGATCGCAGCAAAGTCTATATCGCTAACATTCTCAAATGTCGGCCACCGAATAATCGTGATCCCCATACCAGTGAAATCTTTTGCTGTGATCCTTATCTGCAGCGGCAAATTGAATTGATCCAGCCTAAACTGATCCTGGCGCTGGGACGCATATCTGCACATCATTTGCTGGTCAGCCAGGAGACTCTGGCCAAGTTACGGCAAGATAAACACCGTTATAATGGCATACCACTGGTGGTGAGTTACCATCCGGCGTATTTGTTGCGCACTCCGGTAGAGAAACGCAAATCCTGGCAGGATTTGCTAAAAGTTAAACAATTACTCAAAACCTTGTAAAAAAATGGCAATTAATTTTGAAATAGAACCCATAGCCGCGTTTCGGCCAATGTTGCTTGATGATGTACCACGGATTATGGAAATCGAACTGGCGTCCTATGATTTTCCCTGGACCGGCGGAATTTTTCGTGACTGTATTCGTGTGGGATACAACTGCTGGGTGTATGAGATTAATAACAACATCCAGGCCTATGGTTTGATATCAGTTGCCGCCAACGAAGCCCATGTATTGAATATTTGTGTGGCCCCTGAATATCGTGGCCAGGGCATTGGTCGAAAAATGTTACGCAAGTTGCTGGAAGTTGCCGAGTCTAAAAGGGTGGATTCAGTTTTTCTTGAAGTCAGGGAATCCAATACTGCCGCACTCACTTTATATGATCAGGAGGGTTTTAACCGGATTGGTTTGCGCAAGGCATATTATCCTTCCGAAGAAGGACGCGAAAATGGACTTGTCTTTGCAAAAGCATTGAATTTGCCGGATGAACAAACTCCATAAAAAAATTTATAAGCTAACACTTGCTGCCTGGTGCGTGATCTTCATGATACCTGGCTTGCCAGCCTGTAGTATGCATGCCCTAAATGAATCGACAGAAACCAAAACCATTCCCTTGCCCGAAATTCATCAGCAGCCAATTCGCTTGCGCGTAGCCCATGTGGTGAATCCTCGTTTCAAAACAGTCAATGACAATCAGCTTGCGCGCATTCTTGATCTTACTCGAATGCTGGCAAAGCAACATTTGCAACTCGATATCGAATTTGAAACTGTTAAAACAATTACGATTGAAGAGTTCTTCAATTACCTGCCGAATAATATTGTGCAAAAAAGACAGGATGCCATCCTGGATTTTAATCAGATCGATCAGACCGTTCGGCAACGCATGGTCGAAGCCATTGCTAAAACCATGGAGGTACATACAGCTAATCCCCAGGCGGTTATTGATTACGCCAGGCCTTATCTGCTCAGTCGCGACCATGTTGCCTCGCTGCAAGAGTTGACCGAACGACTGGTGAATACCCTGGTTACCCGCATGCAACACTGGTATGCCTACAAGGCAGAAGATGGTGAACCTGTACTCGATGACACCCCCTATAACCAGTGGGTGTGGTGGGATTCCATGGGGTATGGCGACTTGCCTTTTGATGTTGTTATTACCAACCAGCTGGTGGTGAGTATTGAAGATTACGATATGGATGTGCACTCTTCACTGCGCGGTGGTATTACCGCCGGTACCATGACCTACAGTAAAACCAGTCCCTATCACGGATATATTTTTGTCAGCGTGTTCCAGTTGCTTAACGATTACCCCTTGCTGGCCGAACTGCGTAATTATGAGAATTACAGTGAACGGGAGCAGGCGCGTTATGCCGCGGCCTTAACGGCACATGAACTGGGGCACTTGTTTTATCATTATGGTCATCCCTTCAATGCCGCGCCCTGCCTGATGAATCCAACGCCCCTGTTGAAATACCGCGAATGGTACGAGGCGCTGAACGCGTCCGAGTGCCAGAAATTGAACCTGCCCATGATGCAACCCGGTGCGGCAAACCTGCAATATTTCCCCCACTGGTAGACTTGTTCTTGTCTCAGCAGAGACAGCCTTGATTCTGTTATAATCCCGCCGTTCCTGAATCCTATGGTTTGTTATGTCAGATTTCCTTAAACAAATGCAGCGTCGGCGTACCTTCGCCATTATTTCTCACCCTGATGCGGGTAAAACTACCCTGACCGAAAAGTTACTGTTGTTCGGTGGCGCCATTCAGCTGGCGGGTACGGTTAAAGGTCGCAAGGCGGCGCGTCATGCTACATCGGACTGGATGGAGCTGGAAAAACAACGCGGTATTTCGGTGACATCTTCCGTCATGCAGTTTCCCTACAAAGACTGCATTATCAATCTGCTGGATACCCCCGGCCATGCCGATTTCTCGGAAGATACCTATCGTGTATTAACCGCCGTGGATTCCGCTTTGATGGTCATTGATGCGGCGAAGGGTGTTGAAGAACGCACCATCAAATTGATGGACGTGTGTCGCATGCGTGATACCCCCATCATTAGCTTTGTAAA
>JBFHPZ010000382.1:0-3159 GCA_041592495.1 Gammaproteobacteria bacterium
ACCATATCCATTCGAAAACATAATCTGGTGCACATGGCACACCCTGAAAGCAGGCAATGACCCTGAAAAAATTGCTCTCAATCCCAAATTCATAACGCGAAATTCATCCACACAAAGCCTGTTGTTTTACAACAATAAAAAATTGTTATTGCCTTAGCCATTGAAATTCAACAAGGAAAGGCGCATAAATAGGTTAATTCCTGACTAAAATAGTCAAGTATTCACACAATAGGTGTAGGTCTTTATGAATCTTGAACAGAAAAAAACGCAGCCAGATGTCGATGAGCTGATCAAATCCGGATACGAACACGGATTCGTGACTGATATTGAATCCGATACCGTGCCACCCGGTTTGAATGAAGATGTTATTCGTCTCATATCTGCCAAGAAGCAGGAACCGGAATGGATGCTGGAGTCACGCCTCAAGGCTTATCGGCGCTGGTTGACCATGGAAGATCCCGAGTGGGCGAAAGTAAAACATCCGCCGATTGATTTTCAGGCAGTATCCTATTTTTCTGCGCCAAAGAAAAAAGGTGATGGTCCGAAGAGCCTGGATGAAGTTGATCCGGCGCTCATTGATGCCTATAACAAACTGGGCATTCCACTGGAAGAACAAAAAGCACTGGCGGGTATTGCAGTTGATGCCGTATTCGACAGTGTTTCAGTCGCAACCACATTTCGCAAAAACCTGGCGGATGCAGGCGTCATTTTTTGTTCCATGTCGGAAGCCATACGCGAACATCCGGAACTGGTAAAAAAATACCTCGGTTCCGTCGTGCCCTATACCGATAATTATTTTGCCTGCCTGAATGCAGCCGTATTTACCGATGGCACCTTTGTGTATATCCCCAAAGGTGTGCGCTGTCCCATGGAGTTATCCACCTACTTCCGTATTAACGAAGCCAAGACAGGCCAGTTTGAACGCACATTGATTGTTGCCGAAGAAGGCAGTTATGTCAGTTACCTTGAAGGCTGTACCGCACCCATGCGTGATGAAAATCAGTTACATGCTGCGGTAGTGGAACTGGTTGCCATGGATGATGCCCGCATTAAATATTCAACCGTACAAAACTGGTATCCCGGTGACGAAAACGGCAAGGGCGGTATTTATAATTTTGTTACCAAGCGTGGCGCCTGTCGTGGCAAACGCTCACACATATCCTGGACACAGGTTGAAACCGGTTCCGCCATTACCTGGAAGTATCCCAGTTGCATATTAAGTGGCGATGATTCCGTCGGTGAATTTTATTCCGTTGCGGTTACCCGTGGTCATCAACAGGCCGATACCGGCACCAAGATGATTCACATGGGGCGTAACACCAAAAGCACAATCGTATCCAAAGGTATTTCCGCCGGTCATGGTCAGAACACCTACCGTGGTTTAGTGCGCATGGCGCAGCGTGCCGAAAATGCGCGCAATCATACCCAGTGTGATTCTTTATTGATTGGTGATTTGTGTGGCGCTCATACCTTCCCTTATATCGAAGTGCGTAACCCAACGGCAAAGGTAGAGCATGAAGCTACTACATCAAAAATTTCCGAAGACCAGTTGTTCTATTGCAGGCAGCGAGGATTAACTGAAGAAAATGCAGTCTCCATGTTAGTGAATGGTTTTTGTAAGGAAGTATTCAAAGAGTTGCCGATGGAATTCGCAGTAGAAGCACAAAAGCTGTTAAGTATTACGCTGGAAGGCGCCGTTGGCTGATTGAAATGAAAGGTGATTTAAACATGCTATCAATAAATAATTTACACGTGGCCATCGAAGATAAAAAAATTCTTCAGGGATTGAGTTTGAATGTAAATGCCGGTGAAGTTCACGCCATTATGGGGCCAAATGGTTCTGGCAAGAGCACGCTGTCGCACGTGTTAGCAGGACGTGATGGCTATCAAATAACCGAAGGTGAAGTATTGTTCGAAGGTGAAGATCTGTTACAGCTGGCACCGGAAGAACGTGCACATAAAGGCTTGTTCCTGGGTATGCAATACCCGGTTGAATTACCCGGCGTGAATAACATGACTTTCATGCGTGAGTCTTTGAATGCCGTGCATAAAGCACGGGGCGAACCGGAACTGGATGTGGTTGCGTTCATGAAGCTGGTCAAGGAAAAAGCTAGGTTGCTTGAGCTGGATGACAAATTACTGAAACGCAATGTCAATAGCGGATTTTCCGGTGGTGAAAAAAAACGCAATGAAATTTTACAGATGGCCTTACTTGATCCCAGTCTGGCTATACTGGATGAAACCGACTCAGGGCTGGATATAGATGCCCTGCGCATCATTGCAGACGGCGTCAATGCCATGCGTAATCCAGAACGTTCCATTATTCTGATTACCCATTACCAGCGCTTGCTGGATTATATTCAGCCCGATTATGTTCACGTACTGGTCAATGGTCGCATTGTGCGTTCCGGTGATAAAAATCTGGCGCTGGAGCTGGAAGAAAAAGGTTATGGCTGGATCGAAGGGGCTGCCGCATGATCAATGCAGAACAACAGCGTGACTGGTTGCAATCGTTGATAAGCCAGGCAGATGCCGCTGAGGCAGTGAATGATGATCGCTTTCAGCTGGCAAGATCCTCTGCGCGACAGGCTATCACAACATTGCCTTCGCTCAATAACAAACAGGAAGCCTGGCGTTATAGCCGTATTGATAAGTTGTTTGAACAGGAATTGCATGCACCAGATCATGAAGCTGTTGCAGACAAGCGTATAGATATAAATGAATATGTCATAGCGGATCTTTCAAGTTATCGCCTGGTAGTACTTAATGGTGTGTATCAGGCAAAACTTTCAAGTGATAACTTGCCGGCGGGCCTGCGGCTGGGCGGTTTGCAACAAATGCATGCGCTGTTAACCGAAAAAATTACCCGGATTGAACATCATGCAGAGCATCTATTGACCGCATTGAATACAGCCACGATGCACGATGGTTTGATTATATCTATTGATAGCGATACGCAGCTGGATAAGCCCATTGAAGTTATTTATTTGAATACGCAGGCAAATACATCCATTCAAATACGCAGTGTGGTTGCACTGGACAAGAATGCCAAAGCCACACTGGTGGAGCGTTTCATTGGAATTGGCGAAACAAACTACTTCAATAACATCTTAATGGATATTGATCTGGCGGAGCATGCATCCCTTACCCATTACCGTG
>JBFHPZ010000383.1:0-3158 GCA_041592495.1 Gammaproteobacteria bacterium
AGTTGTTGTGTGTTACTGGTTTGTTGTGGAGCTTCCTCACCCACATGGTAAATATACCAACCATCATCTGCCTGGGCTTTTAATGTATTCCAGAATATATCCAGTTGCTCCCAGTGCAGCAAAGAACTGAAACGTCCGCGAAAAGCGCTGACATAACTATTGTCCTGTTGAATTTCTTGTGAAAGGCTGGCCTGACTCATGGCGATATATACTCTAGTTGGCAGTTAATTTGTTAATCCAGTTTTGCACATCTTTGGTGGAACGATGCAGGAACTCACGATCACCATACACATTTGACATCATGGTAATACCCTGCAACCTGGCCAGCAGATCCATGGACACATCTTTGGCTCTTTTACCAAAGCCGAGGGCAGTAAATTGTGCTATGCACCAGTTTCTCAATAAATCAAACACGGCTGTAAACAGGGGGCTGGCGATATCCTGATCCTGCTGTTTCACCAATTCAGAACTCAAGGTTCCAATCGGGCAGCCATACTGTATGACCTGCTCTTCGTTCTGCAAAGGCACATTGGCAAACATCAGCAGCCTCTCTCTGGGATCAGCGCTGGCAGCATTGCAGGCCTCAAGTATCTGGTTAAAGGTATCCAGGCGAGAATCAACCACTGCAGATAGAATGTCTTCCTTGGTTTTGAAGTAGTAATAGAAATTACCCCGGGGAATTCCGGTTTCATCTGAAATATCACTGAAGGAGGTTTGATTATAACCACGGGAATAGAACAGCCGATCTGCTGCTTCAACAATACGTTGACGATTTACTGAACCCTTTAAACCCATTTCACACCCGGTTACTGCTGTGTTTGTAAAATATTACGCCAGATGAATCTGCGTTCCTTGTTTCTCCATTATCAGCCCTGATATGGAATACCTGGCCTGTTTACTTGTTTGACAAGCGTATGACTTCATCGCGCAATTTTCAATAGCTGGTGAACCGGCATTATTATTTTCATGTATAATCAATAACTTGCAACAACAAAAGCCAATAAAGTCAGCCCTCTGGGAAAAATACAGCAAACTCTATGAAAGCATTGTCGATACGTCACCTTGAAAAAACCTACAAAAACGGTACCAAAGCACTCAAGGGAGTAAATCTTGACGTTGCTGAAGGTGACTTTTTTGCCCTCCTCGGCCCTAATGGTGCCGGAAAATCAACCACCATTGGCATCATTGCCGGACTGGTGAATAAAACCCGGGGCAGCGTCAAAATATTCGACAAGGATATAGACCAGGATCCCACCGGCGCAAAATCCTATCTGGGACTGGTGCCCCAGGAATTCAATTTCAACCAGTTTGAACCGGTGATTGAAATTTTGGCAAACCAGGCCGGATACTATGGCATAGAACGGCCACTGGCTTATGAACGTGCCGAGCTGTATTTAAAACAGCTGGAACTCTGGGATAAGCGTAATGTGATGGCACGGCAATTATCCGGCGGCATGAAGCGTCGCATGATGATTGCACGTGCACTGGTACATCAACCTCGCCTGCTTATACTCGATGAACCAACCGCGGGTGTTGATATCGAAATCCGCCGTTCCATGTGGCAGTTCCTGCGCAAGATCAACCAGGAAGGCACCACCATTATTTTAACCACGCATTACCTGGAAGAAGCCGAAAACCTGTGTAATAACATCGCCATTATTGACCACGGACTGACTATCGAGAACACCAGCATGCGCTCATTACTGAGTCGTCTGAACATGGAAACTTTTGTGCTGTATCTCGCTGACCATGTGCAGGAGGTGCCCACACACATTGAAGGTTATGAATTACGTATCATCGATGACAATACACTTGAAGTTGATATATCCCAGACCCATAGCATTAATCGTGTTTTTGAGATTCTTTCCGCTCATGGCATTAAGGTTTTGAGCATGCGTAACAAGAGCAACCGGCTGGAACAACTGTTCATGCACCTGGTTGACAAGAATCGCAATAACCCTGATCTGGTTGAAACACTCAAACAGACATCTGCAAAACATCAAACAGAAGAATTATGACATTCAATCAAAAATTTAATGCCTACAGAACCATTGTAGTTAAAGAATATTTACGCTTTATCCGTATCTGGATACAAACCGTTTTACCACCGGCGATTACCACTGCCCTGTATTTTGTCATCTTTGGCAAGCTGATTGGCTCGCAGATTTCTGATATCAAAGGTTATAGCTACATGGATTACATTGTGCCCGGACTTATCCTGATGGCGGTCATCACCAATTCCTATGCCAATGTCGTATCTTCCTTCTACAGCACAAAATTTCAGAAGAGCATTGAAGAGCTGCTGGTATCTCCTATCCCCAACTATCTCATACTGGCGGGTTATGTAACGGGAGGCGTTGCACGTGGCCTGATTGTTGGCAGTACCGTCACGCTGGTTGCCATGTACTTTACCGATTTCCATGTACACAATATTTTTGTATCCCTCAGTGTATTTGTGCTGACGGCAACACTCTTTTCCATGGCGGGTTTTATCAATGCCGTGTACGCAAATAGTTTTGATGACATCTCCATTGTCCCCACTTTTGTACTAACACCTCTCACCTATCTTGGCGGCATCTTTTACTCGATTGAAATGCTTCCTGAACTCTGGCAGAAAGTTTCATTGATCAATCCGATACTGTATATGATTAATTCATTTCGTTATGGCCTTTTAGGGATTACCGACACCAACCTGCCGATGGCATTCTCCATTATTATTATTTTTAATATCACCCTGTTTATGTTTGCTCTGAACTTGCTTAACAGGGGAGTAGGTATCAAGCAATAACCGGAAGGACAAAACAAAATTTTCCAGGCATACATGCGACTTGGCTCTGGCCTGGAAAAATCAGAATTCTTTTTTTAAAAATCTGTAATAACTTTGTCTTGCGAAACTATCCTTATCCCACGAACGGGAAGACAGTATTGATCGCTTTTGTTCAGGAATCACATAAACAAGCGCCGGGCAAGGCGGCCCATCTTCAGTCTCAATAGACAGGCGCTCCCTGGAATAAAGCAAGCCCTCATAAGCATCCAGTCGCTTCAGATGGCGCGGCTTCAGTTCATGATATAAGGTGCCCTCGGTGCAGGCACCCGGTTCATAAACCAGGCCAGGAAACGACTGGTTCTTGACCAGATAACGCGCATAATCATTTAGC
>JBFHPZ010000384.1:0-3143 GCA_041592495.1 Gammaproteobacteria bacterium
AGGTGCGCATCATTGGTGAAAAAATCGAATCGGAATTTATTGATGCCAGGCGTTACGAAGAATCCGGATTGGGCAAAGCACCTGCAGGTCAGGAAAAGGTAAAACGCTGGTTAATCAAAACCGGAAATCGAGAGTTATTGGGTGCGGATTTCAGATGGATCGATGATCACAATATTTTACAACAAGAAACACCTGACAAGCTGATTGTGGTTGAAAGGGTTGAGTGGGGTAATTTTTACGGCTACATCAAGTCGGTTTCTGAAAGTGGCCAGGTGGTTGCACAAGATGATCAGGCATGGAATGAATTGATTTCACGAATAAATCGCATCAATGAATTGCGAGGCCAGCTCAAACAAATTGAAAAACATGATATTGGCGCCATCAACTACCAACTTGAACGCTTACGTTTGAAACGTAAAAAGCTGGAACTGGATAACGAAGCAACACCTGAAAACCTGGCGATTTTAGACAATGAAGCAAAGTCGCTTGATGCTGAATATCAGGAATTGCGTAAGCAACATGCCAGATTGCAAACCGATATTTCTCGGGATAGTGCAACATTCGAAACCATGGATGGTAGAACCGTTGAATTGAAATTCGCCAATCTGATTTCAGTTTTGCGTCCGAATGAAATGAATGTTTTCCAGAAGCTTATGCATTACATCGGTGCCTTTGTGAATTTCCTTCTGGATGATCCTCGCGAAGCCAATACCGAAGGGGGTATTTTCCCGGCCATATTTGGCACTGTTACCATGGTGCTACTAATGGCGATACTGGTAACACCGCTGGGAGTGATTGCTGCAGTGTATTTGCGTGAATATGCAAGACAGGGCACGATGATTCGATTGATCCGTATTGCAGTGAATAATCTCGCCGGTGTGCCATCCATTGTTTACGGTGTATTTGGTCTTGGTTTCTTTGTGTATTTTCTCGGCGGTAGCATCGACCGTTTGTTTTTCCCGGAAGCGGCGCCGGCACCGGTTTTTGGTACACCGGGTTTAATGTGGGCTTCATTGACTCTGGCGTTATTGACCTTGCCTGTGGTGATTGTTTCGACGGAAGAAGGTCTGGCGCGTATACCTAAAAGTTTGCGTGAAGGCAGTCTGGCTTTGGGCGCAACCAAGTTTGAAACCATCTGGAAAGTTATCTTACCCATGTCGAGCCCGGCGATTATGACTGGATTGATTCTGGCTGTGGCGCGTGCAGCCGGTGAAGTAGCGCCGCTGATGCTGGTGGGTGTGGTTAAACTGGCGCCGGAATTACCGATGGATGGCAACTTTCCGTTTGCCCATCTGGAAAGAAAATTCATGCATTTAGGTTTTCATATTTACGATGTGGGTTTCCAAAGCCCTAACGTGGAAGCCGCACGACCTCTGGTTTATGCCACAGCTTTATTGCTGGTACTGGTGATTGTATTACTAAATCTGGCCGCCATTATGTTGCGCAATCATTTGCGTGAAAAATACAAGGCGCTGGAAAACTAATGATTGAGAAGATGATTATGAGCGAACAGGTCAGGACACATGCAATCGATACTTCCAAAATAGGCACGGGTATAAAACACCTGCGCCTGGAAGATGAAGATATTTGCTTACAAGTGAAAGACCTTAACCTGTTTTACGGTGAGAAGCAGGCATTGCATGGTATTAATTTAGCCATACCCAGAAAACGTGTAACGGCATTTATCGGCCCCAGCGGTTGTGGTAAATCAACCCTGTTGCGTTGTTTCAATCGCATGAATGATCTTGTGGATAGTGTACGCATTGAAGGCCAGATTTCTCTGGATGAAGAAGATATTTTTTCAGCCAAGGTGGATATTTCTGCATTGCGTCGTCGTGTTGGCATGGTATTCCAGAAACCCAATCCGTTCCCCAAAACCATTTATGAAAATGTTGCCTATGGTTTGCGTCTGCAAGGTATTAACAAACGGCACATTCTGGATGAACGCGTTGAATGGGCATTGAAAAGCGCCGCACTTTGGGATGAAGTCAGCAATCGTCTTCACGACAGTGCCATGGGATTATCCGGCGGTCAGCAACAGCGTCTGGTGATTGCGCGCGCAATTGCAATTAAACCGGAAGTGCTGTTACTCGATGAACCAGCATCGGCACTGGATCCGATTTCGACACTGAAAATTGAAGAATTGATTTATGAGTTGAAATCCGAATATACGATTGTGATTGTGACTCATAATATGCAACAGGCTGCACGTGTATCAGATTACACCGCATTTATGTATATGGGTGATCTGATCGAGTATGGTGCAACAGACAAACTGTTCACTAATCCGGAAAAGAAACAGACTGAAGATTACATCACAGGCCGTTATGGCTGATGTGTTCTAGAATAAAAACAATCTACATACTATTTTGAGAGATAACCAAAGGATAAATAATGGCAACGCATATATCGCAACAGTTTAATGCAGAACTGGAAAATGTGTTGAATCAGGTCATGACCATGGGTGGCGTGGTGGAGAATCACGTGCAGAGCGCCTGTACGGCCATGCTTGAAGGTGATATTGCACTGGCGGATCGTGTCGTCGAAGAAGATTTTCGGGTGAATGCACTGGAAGTCAGCATCGATGAACAATGCACCAACATCATTGCACGTCGCCAACCGACAGCCAGTGATTTACGCCTGATCATGATGATTGTAAAAACCATTACCGATCTTGAACGCATCGGTGATGAAGCGGAGAAAGTGGCGCGTATGGCCAAGGCGCTGGCTTCGCTTGATAGCACCAAGGAACAGTATTACGAAATACGCCATATTGGTGAGCATGTTCGTAAAATGTTACACGATGCACTGGATGCTTTTACGCGCATGGATGTCGAAGCGGCGATCACAACTGCTGGCGAAGATGAAAAGATTGATAAGGAATATGAATCTATCATGCGCCAACTGATTACCAAGATGATGGAAGATCCACGCAGTATCCAGCGCAGTATGAACGTAATCTGGGCAGCCCGTGCACTGGAACGCATCGGAGATCATTCAAAGAATATTTGTGAATATGTTATTTATCTGGTGAAGGGTAAGGACGTGCGTCATGTCACCCTGGAGCAGATGAAAAAAGAAATTCTGGATATTAAATAAACAGAAAAACTGTTGGTTAATAAAAAAGCCCTGGTTCGCAGGGC
>JBFHPZ010000385.1:0-3138 GCA_041592495.1 Gammaproteobacteria bacterium
GCTGAAAGCGTAGTCGTCGTCCGTTTTCGTGAACCCGAGAAGTATGATTTCCCCCACTTCCTCAAGCGCATCCATAACTCTTTTATGTCACGGCGAAACACCATGGTCATACCTGGTGGTGAAATGAAGAATGCACTGGATGTTATATGCGCGCCCATGATCGAGCGCTGTTGCGGGCATTTTTAGCTAAAACTACTTGCCTATGCGCACTTCATCGTAACTACCGGCTTTGCCAGTGAGCGAGACATCATCACTGTCACGCTGCCGGGCGGATTTGGACGAACTACTGCTGCTACTGGAATGATAGGAAGGCCTGGGCATTTCTGTTTTTTCGTAATCACTGATGCTGGAAACCGGTGATTTCTCGAGAATATACATGATGCCGATTATCGCCAGTATCATGGTAATAACAAGTTTGATGGTAATGGACAAATTTCGGTTCATGCTGGAATTTATGCCGTTGTATTGATGTTACGTCCCACAGTTGTGTCATGGGGCTGTTTGGTTTCTGATTTGACCATTTTTTGGTTACGTCGATCCCTTGGCTGACGCCGATCGAATAGCACCCGGGTCTTTTTTCTACGTCTGTCGCCCAGGTGTCTGCGTTCCCTTTTGGCGGTTCCAACCTGTCTTTCGTTGATGGTTTCTTCAGTTTCAGGCGCCTTGATATTCCGTCGTTTCAGGCGGGTATAAAGAGGTCCTGATTGATGAATTCCTGGGATATTTGCCATTTTATGTCGGTATGATTGCTAGTCATTCCTTATATAAATCGGCTCTTATATAGATATCTTTAGCTCAAAAAACGGTTAAAAGCCATCCCTGGCGTTGATTCTTATCGCCTAGTGGGACAACTGGGGTTTTAAATCCATATCCATTAACCGTTCCAGCTTATGATTCAGCAAACGGTATTTGCCGCCGCTATTGAAGCGGACCACGGCAAAACCATGTTTACTGACCTGTGCAACGGTGACTTCTTGTCCGGTGGTTTTTACTCTTACGCGCTCGCCTATCATGAGTTTTTTATCGTTATTCATTTAGCTTCTCCCGAAAAGAACTAAGATATAGGGAAGTAATTTAATAAATTACAACACAAACTTAGACCTGATTATTATGAAAATCAAGTATCTTTATGTTTTTTATAGAGAATAGTGATTATGACCCATGTTTGGGAGCGGTTTTTTGCAGAGCAGCTGTCTGGGTCTGGCTGTTACGTGGCTGCACAGGAGGCATGTTTTGGGTTAGTCGGGTGTAGGCTTGCGCCATGCGATGTTGATAGATGACAGCATAGGTTAATACATTGCTGACATATTCACGGGTTTCAGTGAATGGAATAGTTTCAATCCAGCGTACGGCTTCCAGGGGTTCATTCTGTGGCAACCAGTCCAGAACTCGATTGGGTCCGGCGTTATAAGCCGCAGTAGCCAGTACCGGCTGGCTGTCCAGTCGTTTTAACATTTGGCTGAGATAGCTGGTTCCAAGATTCAGGTTAGTATCAGCCGACAGCAGGCTGTATTTACCGCCATAGGGCAGGTTCATAAAGCGTGCTACCCGTTTGGCTGTTCCCGGCATGATTTGCATCAGGCCCAGGGCGCCTACCGAAGAACGCGCATCTGCCATGAAGGCGCTTTCCCGACGTATGACGGCATAAGTCAGGGCGGGATCGATTTGTTGTTTTTCAGAGTAGTGTTCAACCATTTCCTTGAGTGGCATGGGGAAGCGCAAGGCTATGTCATCGCGGTAATCGGTCTGACCCATGGTCACAATAGCCCGGTCATGCCAGTCCCATTGTTGCGCCAGGCGGGCTGCGGCCAGTTTCTGGCGGGTGCTCAGGGTTTCCGTGAGTTGTAACCACTCCCGGCGGGCATCAAGAATTTTGTTCAGCTTGTACAATTCCCGTGCCCGAAGTGCTTCTGGATACTGGTTGAGGCTGGCCAGTTCTTCCTGGCTGATCTGCAGAGGTTTGTCTTCAAAAGCATAGGGCAGATCGAGGCGATCAGCGGCAAGAAAGCCATAATAATGCCGGTGCTCGGCCAGATAACGATAAATCCCTTCGGCCTCCACTACATTACCCAGTTGTTCATTGGCATAGGCCCACCAGTACTGCCAGGCAAATTCCGCCTGCTGTTTGGGTGGCAGGTTTTCAATGGTGGCGATGAGTTCAGGCCACTGGCCATGGCGAATGGTAGAGCGGAGCTTCCACTGTCGGACATGATCGTCAGCAAATTTATCGGGTATCTGGTTTAACCAGTAATCGGCTTCGCTAAGATGCTGTCGAGCCAGGGCCAGGCCGATATAGCGGTATATCGAATAGCGCTCATCATCCTCAAAGGTGTATTGTTGTTCGAGCTGACGCCAGAGTTTGCCGGCGTCCTCGGGATTTTTGCGGCTTTGGCGCTTGATAGCATGCAGGATAATGCCGTATTCCCGGGCATGATTGTTGTCATCGATACGAAGTCGGGTGACCAGTTCGGGTTTGCGGTGGATGTTAATCCATTGTTCCACCAGCTTTTGGTCAGCAGCGGGTAACGCCTTGGCAAGGTAGCGGGCAAGCCTGATGTTGTTTCGGGCCATACTGAGTTCGATGCGTTTCCAGTTCAGGGCATCGCTACGAAAACCAGCCTGTTCCCAGGTATCAAAAAGGGCATTGCAGTTTTTGGGCTGTGAGTGTCCGACCAGCCATAAAGGCTCGACTTGCGCTAGGGCCTGCTGTTGCTGGCCGGTTTCCAGTAAAGCTGTCAGGTAATAGCATTGCAGGCTGGTGCTGTACTGCGGCTCATAATAGCGGATCAGTGATGACCACTGTTGTTTGCGGGCAAAATGCTTTAACAGGTCATAGCGAAAACGTTCGCCGATGACGGTATTACTATTATGTGCCAGGAAAGCTTCAATCTGGGTGTCATCCAGGTGGCGTAATTGTGTGCGGTAAAACTTGTACTGCAAATAGGAATAAAGCGGGTAATTTTTAAGTTGCACAAGCAACTGCTTGAAATGTTCAGGTCGATTTGATTTCAGTGCCTGTTCTGCTTCGATATAAAGCGCTCGTTGCGAGTCGAGCAGAGCTTCATCAACAGTTTGAATTGTGCCGACTGGAGTCGATGTTTGTAGTTCGATGGCGTTATCTTCGACTGGATTGCCGCC
>JBFHPZ010000386.1:0-3126 GCA_041592495.1 Gammaproteobacteria bacterium
CTCGACACGGGCGGCATCAAGATCACCCATGGCGATATAATTTAATGCCTTGTAGGCATGCACCAGCACCTGTTCAAAACGATCACCATCAAAACTGATCGCTTCATCATTAACGATGACTGCGCCAGCCTGCTCGGTAACACTGGTGGCATAAAGTTCATCGATCTTCAGCTTGGCTGTTTCAAGCGCCTGATTACTGCCTTCATAGTCACGGGTCATTCGGCGCAAAATACCACGGTTCATATTGACCAGGACATCGTCCGATTCACCTTGTTTTTCAACTTCCATTAACGCCATGTCAGGACGGCCCTGCAACAAAAACTGGCGCATATCAGCAGATTTTTGGGCATGGGTTGAACAACCCTGTAGAACCAGCACTCCCAGCACGGCAGCCAGAACAGCGCCAAAACGGAAATTCACATATTGCATGTTACATCCTCAGAAATTAAGAGGGTCAGTCACAAATAACTTCCCGACAGGGATGTCGGGAAGTTTATGACCTGTTCATCAGGTACTTTATTGTTTTAGAAGCGCAAACCGCTCTTTTCAACTGTTTTCTTGATTTTCTTTTGGCCAACCCAGACCTTGCGATTGCTTTCCAGATCGATCAGGGTCAGATCAATCTGATAGAAACGAGCCTGTTCACCACTCACCGCATCGACAATAGTGTTGATACTGCCCTGCAACATGAAATCTGCACCGGTTTCCTGACCCATGGCTTTACGGGTTTCTTCCTTCGCATGTAAATCCTGATCACGGCGTTCATCACGAATTTCGCCACGCTCGTTAGCAGATGCAACGAAATCCACTTCACCGGAATTTATTAGGGATTTTTCCAGATCGCGGATAAAGGTGCGGGTATTGATGTGTTCATGACTGAGGTTGCGCACAGTTCCAACAATAACAGTGGGTGCCTTGTTATTCTTTTGCTGGAAGCGGCCGAGCCAGGGACGTGACAACACATCCTGAATCATTTCTTCGGAAACCAAACGTGAATCGGTATCGTTCCAGTTGCCACTTAAGTCGGTAACAGTATCCGAACTGACACGGGTAACTTTAGGGTTACAAGCGGATAAACCTACGGTTAAAAAAGCGCTAAGCGCCATGACCGGAACCATACGAGCAATTTTTGAAGCCTGCATGAAAATGTCTCCATAGTTTGAAGTTATAAATTATTAGCCGTTTATATCATTTAATGTCTGTAAAAGCATGATTTGAATTCATTTTTTAGCCCTTGATCCCTTGCAGCCGATAACATCACAAGGTATCTTGCCGCCATGAAAACTGTAGACACGCTGATACACGCCCGCTGGGTTATACCTGTTACTGAAGGGGATCCGATTCTGGATCACCATAGCGTTGCCATTCATGATGGTCGTATCGTTGATATTCTGCCCACCAACGAAGCTAAAACCCGGTATCAGGGACACATTGAGAATGACTATAGCAGACATGCGCTGATTCCGGGGCTGGTCAATGCCCATACCCATGCAGCCATGACCCTGTTCCGTGGTGTGGCAGATGATCTTGCCCTGATGGACTGGCTGACCAATCATATCTGGCCGGCGGAACAGAAATGGATTAATGAAGAATTCATTTACGATGGCAGTGAACTGGCTATTGCAGAAATGCTGCGTTCCGGCACCACCTGCTTCAACGACATGTATTTCTTTCCCGATATTACGGCCCGTGTGGCACGTAATGCCGGTATCCGCGCCTGCATTGGTTTAATCGTTATCGACTTCCCCACGGTGTGGGCAAGCAATGCCGAGGAATATATCGACAAGGCTTTAGGTCTGCGGGACAAGTTTCGCAGCGACACCCTGATCCATACCCCGCTTGCACCCCATGCACCCTATACCGTATCCAATTCGCCGCTGGAGAAAATCCGTATGTTCTCCGATGAAATGGATTTACCCGTCCACATGCATGTCCACGAAACGGCCTATGAAGTTGAACAAGCAGTGGCCAACGATGGTAAACGGCCATTGGCCCGATTACAGGAACTGGGGCTGGTGTCACCCAACCTGGTGGCGGTTCACATGACCCAGTTGCTGGATGAGGAAATCGAACTGCTGGCCAATTCCGGCAGCCATGTAGTGCACTGCCCCGAATCCAACCTGAAACTGGCCAGCGGCTTCTGCCCGGTGCAGAAACTGATGGATGCCGGTGTCAATGTAGCACTGGGTACCGATGGTACCGCCAGCAACAATGATCTCAACATGTTCGGTGAAATGCGCACTGCCGCCCTGCTGGGTAAAGGCGTTGCCAAGGACGCCACGGCAGTCAGTGCTGCCAATACCCTGCGCATGGCCACCATCAATGGCGCCCGTGCACTGGGCCTTGACGCTAACATCGGTTCCCTGGAAGTTGGTAAATATGCCGATATGGTGGCGGTTGATTTCAACACCCTGGAGCTGTCACCGGTGTACAATCCCGTGTCCCATCTGGTGTATAGCTGCGGCCGCGAACATGTTACCGATGTCTGGGTGGCGGGCAAGCATCTGTTAAAAGAACGCGCCCTGACCACGCTGGATGAGCAAAAAATACTGCAAAAGACCCTCGCCTGGAATGATAAGATCTCAGGTTCATCTGATTAACGGCTATACCATGACTACTCTAAATATTGATCCGAGCGAAATTGCCAAATTTG
Organism: Gammaproteobacteria bacterium; assembly: GCA_041592495.1. Classification (GTDB taxonomy): domain Bacteria; phylum Pseudomonadota; class Gammaproteobacteria; order SZUA-229; family SZUA-229; genus JBFHPZ01. The sequence continues at coordinate 2,654 of JBFHPZ010000386.1, forward strand.
AAGAACTCGCCTCCCGCTGGTGGGACACCCAGGGTGAATTCAAGCCTCTGCATGATATTAATCCATTGCGTCTGCATTACATTGACGAACGGGTAAACCTCAATGGCAAGCAGATCCTCGATGTCGGCTGCGGCGGCGGCATATTGTCAGAGTCCATGGCGCGTCGTGGCGCAAAGGTTACCGCCATAGACATGGGCAAGGCCCCTCTGTCCGTAGCTCGGTTGCATGCCCTGGAATCTGAACTGGATATCGACTATCGCCAAATCACGGTGGAGGAACTTGCCGAGGAAGCTCCTGGCAAATTCGATGCCGTCACCTGCATGGAAATGATGGAACATGTACCGGATCCATCGTCCGTCATCCTGGCCTGTAAAAAGCTGGTAAAACCTGGTGGTTCGGTCTTCTTCTCCACCATCAATCGCAATCCAAAATCCTATCTGTTCGCCATTGTCGGTGCCGAGTATGTGCTCAAC
>JBFHPZ010000387.1:0-3126 GCA_041592495.1 Gammaproteobacteria bacterium
ATCAGGGGGCCATTAAAACCACAGACCACCATAGACAGGTTTATGGGCTATAAAAACGCTCTCAAAGATCACGGATTGGAGTTCAGGGATGAGCTTGTTTTTGAGACTAAGAACCTAACCTATGAAGACGGTTATGAAGTGGCTGATACTATTATGGACTCTTGTGCCGAAATAGACGGATTGTTCGCTTTTACCGATCTTCTAGCCACAGGGGCAATGGTCCGTTTAACCGAAAGGGGGATCAAGGTCCCGGATGATATCTCGATAATGGGATTCAGCAACTGGTTCCTGACCAGGATCACTACCCCAACCCTTTCCACTGTTGATCAGCCCGGTTACGAAATGGGAGAGAAAGCATTCGAACTGCTTTACAATGAGATTCAGAATAAAAAACTTAAAAGACTTGTCAGGATGATCACTTTGGGAAACCAGTCGTTGCGCCAGGGTATTGAGATACTCATTAACTATAAGATCTTCTACGAAAGGCAAGTTAGAGCGCAGGGTCTGATAAAACTGCTTACCCATTAAATATTCTTCGAATGGGGATAACTCCTTGCGAGTAGGGTCGCCCAGTTCAGGCAATTCAGAGTATGCGGGTGCAACAACAAAAATTAAGGTCGTTAAAAGGATAAACAGGTTTCTGGTGAAATTTAAGCGCATGTCGATTTGACAAAGGTTTGTTCATTGGTTCCAGTTTATATAAGGTATAAATAAAAAAGGCTGCGAATGCAGCCTTTTTTATTTTCAGTACATCTGTGATTAGATAAACAGAGACTGTGTCGCGTTTGACGACTCTTCGAAGTAGGTTGCTGCACCCACATAGTCAACGCCATCAATGAACTGTGCATGATTATAACCAAACAATTCCACAGTCATCTGGCAAGCCAGGAATTTAACTTCTGCTTCCTGACAAAGAGAGCGTAATTCGTCAATGGTGGCTACACCATTGTTGGCAATAGTCTTTTTCATAAGGGTGGTAGCAATGCTGTCCATGAAAGGAACATTCCACATAATATTTGGAATCTTGGGGCCAAAGTCGATTTTACGTAACCATTTGGGGCCCATAGGCATTTTCATTGGCATTGAAGGGTTGCCGGTTGGGGTGACTTTCAGTGAATTGGTGTCTTTAAGCAGCAGGTTCAGTCCATAGAACGTAAAGAAAATGGCGCATTCCATTCCAAGTGCTGCAGCGGTGCTTGCCAGGATGAAAGGAGGGTATGCCCAGTCCAGAGTGCCTTTAGTAGCAATAATGGTTAACTTACGATTATCACTCATTTTATTTGTCTCCTCGAGTTGTTACGAGAGTCAGTCATAGCCATCGCTGATGCTGTCAGTAGCCGGACTTTTGACCCTGAAAATCTAAAACTTAAAAGTTGGTCGATTGTATTATTTTTGGTCATCTACCATACCTTTTTCTGAGAATAAAAGGCAAGTATCACAACAAAATTTTTTTTATGTGAATTTGTCTACAAGTCGAATATTTTAGGTAAAAATAGTCCTATATATCTATAAGTGTATGAAATATAGCTATAAATTCAGGATATGGGGCTCATCAGAGCAGGCTAAAGGTTTTATTGATAATTTGCGCCAGCCTGATGGGTAAAAACTTGGGGCTGGGGGTTTAGTTTTTTAAAAATCCCCATATAATATTTAGTAATTCATTAATCACTAATATAGGTTCTGCGTATGTTCGGAATAAAGGAAATTGATGTGCATGCATTAAAAGGTATTTTGGACGAAGGTAAAAGAGTTCGTCTTATTGATGTACGGAGTGATGCGGAAATGGCGGCTGGTATGATTCCGAATGCCGAAAAGCTCCCTTTGCACCTGCTTCCGCTCAAGCTCAATGAATTCACCTCTGATGATGTCTGCATTTTGTATTGTCGCAGTGGTGCGCGTTCTGCTCAGGGCGTAGGTTTCATGGCGGCTCGGGGCTATGAAAATGTATATAACCTGCGTGGTGGCATCATTGCCTGGGCGCAGAATGGCATGCCGATGGTTGCCTAAACACATTAAATACATTGCACAAATTGATTAGTAAAAAGCCCGGTCCATAAATCGGGCTTTTTTATTGGAATATAATGATATTTTGATATTCATTAATGCAACTCGAATATCTTTTATAATACCCGCCAAAACTTGCTCCAAACATTTGCCTATTCAGCGTTTTTGAACTAAATACAACGGAACCGCCTACATTCAACAGTGTTTTTAATTTGACAAACTCATGTAGGTTTGAGAATGTTCGCCCGGCATGACATGCAAGCGTATTTGTATGAGCATCTTTACACTATAACAACGCGCATAAGCGCATTAAAAACTCCAATTGAGGATAAATATTATGTCTAGTGGTTTTAAGAAATCCTTAATCGCACTATCGGTATCAGGCTTGCTGGTATCACCAGCAGTGTTTGCTACGAATGGTTATTTTGGACATGGATACAGTACTAAAGAAAAAGGCCTGGCTGGTGCAGGTGTTGCATACTCACAGGATTCATTAGCATCTGCAACTAACCCTGCGGGTTTGGTTAATGTTGGTGAGCGTATGGATGTGGGTGCTGCTTTATTCAATCCAAATCGCGAATATACCGTTACAGGAACTCCCTCAGGAAATCCACCTCCAGTATTTTCTTTTTCGCCTGGAACTTATGAAAGCTCTCACGATGTTTTCTTTATTCCGCATTTTGGTTACACAATGAAACTGGATGATACTAGTGTGTTTGGTATTGCTGCTTACGGTAATGGTGGTATGAATACTGATTATGAAAATGTTCCATACACACCTAACCCAGCAGCTAGCGGAACTTTTGCTGGTGGTGCTGCAGGTGTGGATTTGGCTCAATTGTTTATTAACGCCTCTTATGCAAAGAAATTGAATGATGAGCATTCAGTGGGCGCAAGTTTGATTTTTGCTTATCAGTCATTTAAAGCCCATGGTTTAGGTGCTTTTGCTAGCTACTCATCAGATGCAGCCAATTTATCGGACCGTGGTGATGATACTTCATCAGGCTTTGGCGCCAAGATTGGTTGGCAGGGTAAAGTGGCTCCAGGTGTGGCTTTAGGTGCTTCCTATCAAACCAAGATGTCAATGAGCGAGTTTGATAAATACAAAGGCTTATTTGCCGA
>JBFHPZ010000388.1:0-3124 GCA_041592495.1 Gammaproteobacteria bacterium
ATTTTAGAGTATTTTATGATTTTTTCCGGATTTGGGCCCCGAATTACCGCAGGAATGCGTATTTCTGGTCCTTTTCTAGGACCACTTCTATGTGTTCATTGATAGTAGTGGCCAATTCGTACCCCTTGTAATTGGCCGAGATAGGGAATCGTTTATGACTGCGGTTGACCAACACCGCTGTTTCGAGCTTTTTCAAATTGCAGTTAAGGAAAGGCTTGAGGCTGAAGGTAAATAATTCAGGATGAATTTGTAGGATGTTCTGAGCATAGCGAAGCACATCGTTGGGCAACAGGTAATGATGCGCTTCGTTCCTCAGCACATTTTACAGGAGATGTTATTTGTATTTTACGTCATCCCGACCGGAGTGGAGTGATCCTAAACAGAGCAGATCCTTCGACTTCGCTCAGGATGACGGGATTGAGAGAGTTCATAAAAGGTTAAACGCTGTCATCCCGAGCGTAGTCGAGGGATCTTGACTGTTTGAAAGTGGCGTTCTCTTCAAGCACAAGATCCCTCCATTCCGGTCGGGATGACAGAAAAGATTATCTGAAACGAGATTACTAATGATTGAAGAACATTCATTCGCAAATTACATCCGCATCCTTGGCAAAGGTCAAAAGGGCGCACGTTCATTGACGCAGTTAGAAGCCTACGCGGCAATGAAGCAGGTTTATTGCTACGACATCGAACCGGAGCAACTGGGTGCATTTTTAATGTTGATGCGAGTGAAGGAAGAAACGGCAGAAGAAGTGGCGGGTTTTGTCACCGCTATACGTGAAAGCATTCCTGTACCACCAGATATTCCACCGGTCACTATCGACTGGTCCAGCTATGCCGGTAAACGACGTCAACTACCCTGGTATTTACTTGCCGCTTTAACTCTGGGCAAAAAAGGTTATCCGGTTTTTATGCACGGCATGCACCGTGACGACGAGCGCATTTATACAACTCAGGCATTAAAAGCACTGGGTCTGGTGGAAGCGGAAAACTTTAAACAGGCCATATCCTACATTGAGCAAATAGGCTTTGCCTATATGGATATAAAAACATTATCGCCGCTAACTTCCGAATTAATTGAGAAACGTCAGTTGTTAGGTTTACGTCCGCCATTGCACACGGTAGCACGTATGTTGAATCCCTTTTCCGCACCGGTGATGTTACAAGGCGTATTCCATCCTAACTATGCTGAAACCCATCAAGTAGCTGCCAAATTACTGGGGCAGCCTAAGGCACTGGCATTTAAAGGTGAAGGTGGTGAAATCGAACGCATACCGGAACGAGCTATCAAGTTATATGGACTCACCAACGACGAGCTATGGCAGGAAGAATGGCCTGCATTATTACCCGCAGATAAATATGTTCCTGAAAACTACCCTGACTGGAAACATTATAAAGCTGTGTGGACCGGTGAAGCAGAAGATAAATATGGATTACAGGCCATCGTTGGAACGATCGCCTTGGTGCTACGCACAATGGGTGAAGCGAAAGATGCCAGCCAGGCCTATGAGAAAGCAACACAACTTTGGCAGAGTCGGAATGAGTCTGGCAATGCAGTCACCATGAAAGAAAACAAAATAGCCCAGGCAATATGAATGAATAGTGCAGTTTACACCGCTGATGATATTTCCAATATTTGTTTCACTACAGGGGTGGAAGATTCGCATAGTGTATTGCTACAAAAACTGGCTCGCATCTATCCAGAGTTGTCGTTTGTTCATGTTTTAACAAGGAGTGGATGGCATCGTGTTGGCGGTGTTATCAATAACAAGGGTAAGCGTGTTACTAAAAATCTTCGTGAATGGCTGGAGAAAGAATCTGCCGGTGATATCAATAAACTGATTAGACAATATGCTGATTCTGAATATATAGCGACCAGTCTCATTGGTAAGACCCATTATTTTGTAGCGCAAACTGGCGAAGATGCACATCAGTTTGTACAACTTGAAATTGAAGAAATTCAGGAAGTTCAGGATCATCAGTTGCTCGATATAGAATCATTGCCAGATGATATAGAAGATATTATTGATCCTATCGATGCAGAAAAACTGGAGCCTGTTCCTGTAGGTGCTCCCTTTTATCTGTTTCGCCGAATTCGTTCCATCGCGGAATTTATGCAATCACATGCAGACAAGCGTATCGAAAACGGTAAAGACCTGAGTGACCTGCAACGATTTATGCAGGATTGGGATCGCAGCAGTGCAAAAGAAGCCGGTCCCTTTAGTCATTTCTGGGTTTTGAGTTTGCGCGAATACACCGATGCCTGGGGTGAACCGGTTACACAGGGTAAACCTGTCAGTACGATTGTCAGGGAACTACCTTTAATGGAACTGAATAGTACCCATCGCGGAGCAAAACTGGCAGGACTTATACACCAGTTTGATCACACGGTCGGCTATCCCATGGCATGGTATTTTTATATGTTGAGTCATAGGGAAGTACCATTTCAGCTGGCGGAAGCGATTCACAAGGATTTAATGGGCGCCTATGACTATTTGCCCGTCAGGGATCTGAAGGTGTTGAAAGATTGGTCAGCAAAACCTTACGGTATTTAACTGCCTGTTGATGATTATTTATTAATGTTGGGAGACGCCCATGCAAGAAGAAGTATTCCATGAAGTAGCAGATGAATTCATAAATCTTGCCAATGACCTGAGTGATGACTGGGCATCGCCATTTTTGAGCGCTGCCATCATGTATGCGGCAGCCCGCTACAATGCATTTAATTTCCAGGCTATGGATGGCAATAACATGAATCGCGAAGAAGCTATTCGTTATTACACGGAGCAGTACAGCAAGATGCTGCGGGAGAATATGCAGGAACTGGGGTAGAGAGTAAAAAGTTAATTGCTGTCATCCCGAGCGTAGTCGAGGGATCTTGTGCTTTAAGGAGGAGCCAGTACTTTAAGAGTGCAGTGATCCTAAACAGAAAAGATCCTTCGACTTAGCTCAGGATGACGAGGTTGGAAGAGTATACATCGCTCAGGATGATGGGGTGGAAGGAATGTTCTAATGCTTAATGCTGTCATCCCGACCGTAGTGGAGGGATCTTGCGCTTTAAGACAGAGCCAGTACTTTAAGAGTACAGTGACCCTAAACAGAAAAGATCCTTCGACTTCGCTCAGGA
>JBFHPZ010000389.1:0-3122 GCA_041592495.1 Gammaproteobacteria bacterium
AGTGGAACCAGAATGGATTCACCACGCCAGCCAACATATAAACCTAATACTTTGCGCGGGGAAGCATTTTTACTGTCGTGATTTCCGTTTTCAATGCGAGCGATTTTTTCAAGTAGCTGGCGAAACTCCTGAATGTTCGTGTCACCCGGTGCGGCATTGTGGTGCCAGCCATGTATAAACGCAATTAATAGAATATCGTCACTGGCAGCTACGGGATAAAAGTCATTCAGAACAGCTTCCATTTGTTCGCGATGGCGTAATTGTCCCTGGTCATCGAATTCAACGAAACCAAGACGATATTCGTCTGGTTTTTCGGGTGCATGGTGCTGAATCGCTTGTTGTACACAGTCGCCTTCCTGGCTGTAAGTACAAGCAGAAAAATCGGTGCGGTAGGCAGCATTCTGTGCACAGCCGGACATCATAAACAACGCAACAAGAATAAGACAAAAGGTTTTGCAAGACGCGCCAGCAAAGGCGGGAGTGATTTTTATCATTTGTTTCATGGCTGGTTTCTCCGTGAGAATGATCCACATTCATGGTCCTTTTACAGAGCCTGATCTATCAATATGTTTTTTAATACTGATATGTTCCAGCACAGGCTGAACCCATAGTAACTAACCTGGGGTGTTGAGGTAAAGCGGTAAACTATCAAACCTGAAAGACATTGATCAGGATAGATGCTCCGGGAATATATCCCGGCATAGACATTTCTCTGTTTGTTAAAGCGGAAGAATGTGCTTAAATATTAACCAGTGAGAAACATTAGATATATCTGATGATTTCATCCAATAACCGCTATTACGAGCTTGATGTGAAGCCCGATACTCCAACCGCCATGCGCAATTTGATTGAAGAGGTGAGATTAAATATCCCGTTTAATCTACCTGAGGCCTATGTGTGCTCGGATGACTGCAATGGTTGTTCCTTAAAATTGCTGGAGTTTCTGGATATGGAACTGATCGAATGGGAGCGCCGACTGGCCGCCGGTGATAAACCCAATTTCGGCGATTTGAAGCGTATGGCCAAAATGAGTAAAAAAATATATCAGGTCCTGGTCAAAAATGGCCTGATCGACAAAACAGAATCGCTCTGACGCCCCACCTAAGCTGTCACTTACTTTCTTCTGCACCAAACAAGTTGAACAAGTTAAGACTGGTTTTATAGGGTACTAATTTCGACACAGTAAGCTTCTTGTTCAGTAATGCAATGTAAAGCGACATTTGATGGTTAATCAGGTTGTTCTCTGTGAGCGGCTCCTGTGTGAATTTAGTAGCGCGTAGCATGCTGCTCATCCCTTCCAGTATGGCGTACTGGGTATCGGGTAAGAGGATGACTTCCTTGCCCAGATGCCAGTAGATATCAAGGTTGTTAATATCAACAGGATCAAATGGCGGTACTAAAGGCACCAGATCTTTAGGGGTGACCAGCCGCATGACGTTCAGGTGCTGAAATTTATTGGCGCCGGCTATGTTGGTCACCTTGGGCTGTCCGAAAGTAACCACTTTTCCAGGTGTAAATTTATCCACATCCAGGTGCATGGCAAGAATCAGTGCCGCAGCACCACCCAGGCTATGGCCGGTTACATTTATTTTGTAATCTGATTTGAGTTGCGGTTTGATTTCCGCATAAATAGCTTGAGCTGCTTGTGAAAACCCGCTGTGTAAATACACACCCGCGTGCTTGTCCATCTTCAGTTGAAGTGCAACATCGACCATGGCATTTTCCACATTGGATGTGCCGCGCACAGAAATTATTTGAGATTTAGTTGTGTCGTTTGTCGCCAGAAAATAGGAAATCTGGATGTCTGGTATATTGCTGTAGTGGGTGAGGCTATAGCCTTTTGAAACGCAGAGCTCACGAATCTCGGGCTCCGTCATGTAGGCGGCATTGGAAAAATAGGCAAATTCCTTGATGTTTTGAAAATTGATTGTATTTTCGGTGGATGGCGTTGATGAAAATACTGTGCCTGGCATACAGGCTATTAACATGATGAATACAATATGTGTGAAATTCAAAAATCGCTGGATTAACATATTTAAGCCTAAAGTAAGCAACAGGAGACGATGGTAAGGTAATGTATAAGGGTGAAATCCTGATATCTGCAGACTTTACCAGATATTAAAAGTTCATATACCTGTGAAGTTTAATAAATGAAGTGTGGGTCACGGTTATTAATATGGAAGCAAGGAAAAGACACCGGATGGTTTGTTAACTTTAAAGCATGGTCAACAGGGCATTACAGATATTTCAGTTTCAATAAAGACAGGCTTTCCTTAATTCTGGATTGCATACTTCGGTCAAACAGGCCCATTTGTTTCTGGGTTTGACTGATTATTCCTACTTCCTCTGCAGATAATTCTGCATCCGCTACCTGTTTAAAGTTGATTTCCGCCTGTTGCCGATTCTTGGTGCTCATCACGACACTGGATACTTCCGGGAACGACAAAGGATATCTTGCGGCTGCAATGGTCAGTGGTGAACCAGCCGTTTGCAGAAAACGAAACTGTAGTGCGCGTTCGGCTGTAGCTTTGATGCGATCCTGTGTCCATTCACTGCGTTGGTCATCAGGATCATTAAACACTGCATCTGGGGCATATTTACCTGTTAGAAAACCGTAATGCAAACAGGAGCGGGCAATAATGCCGGGATTGTGCATCCGGATTTTGTCCAGCTTGCGTAGAAAGGGATTGGGTGTGAGCAGGCTGATGTCGATCTGAAAACCATCCAGATGAGTCTTTTCCAGAATATATTCAATATCCAGTGCGGAGTATAACGACACACCGATATAACGTACCTTACCGGATTCCTTGAGCTGGTATAACTCATCATATAAGCGTTGTTCATTGGGTGCCCAGTGAATCTGGTAGAAATCAATAACATCCAGCTTCATACGTTTGAGTTGTTCTTCAACCAGGGCTGTCATGCCTGTTTTTTGATTGGAGTATTTGGAGGCAATTATCCACTTGTCGCGACGGCCCTGTAGAAACTCACCCAGTATCTGTTCCGAATTACCATATACAGCGGCTGTGTCAACAAAATTACAGCCCAGTTCTTCTGCCCTGGCCAGTGCAGACAGGGCTTCTTGCCTGTCTACATGTCCAAAACTTTTGCTGCCAATTGCC
>JBFHPZ010000390.1:0-3121 GCA_041592495.1 Gammaproteobacteria bacterium
ACTGGAAATGGACATCAATCCACTCATCGTTGATGAAAAAGGTGCATACGCTGTCGATGCTCGCATGCGGGTAGGCTACCAATCCGCCACTGCACGTCGTTATAGTCATATGGCGATTCATCCCTACCCCGGTGATCTGCGTACCGAATGGCAGCAGCCGGATGGCAGCAACGTCATTATCCGACCAATACGCCCGGAAGATGCCACAATTGAACAGGCATTTATTCGCAAACTGTCGTCTCAATCAAAATATTTTCGCTTCATGCAGGCACTGCATGAACTGACCCCCGCCATGCTGGTACGCTTCACCCAGATTGATTATGACCTTGAAATGGCATTGATTGCCGTGATCGACAGAAACGGTGAAGAAACCGAAATCGGTGTTGCACGCTATACCACGAACCCCGATAACACCAGCTGCGAATTTGCCATTGTCATCTCGGATGAATGGCATCATAAAGGACTGGGCATGCACCTGATGAACCAACTTATGGCCATTGCACGGGCGCGTGATCTCGATTTTATGGAAGGCGAGGTTTTGAGCAATAACAAACCCATGCTGGCGCTGGCGGAAAAACTCGGATTCAGGATAGAAGCCGATGCCAGTGACCCCAACCTGCAACACCTTAGCAAACGGCTTTGATATATCGACATTCCTGTTTAATGTAATCACCATGATAAATGACAAAGCCAGAATGATTGCCGATATTGAAAGTGAAGTTCAATTCACGCGTAGCATGATTGGCAGAGATCATCTAAACCCAAGAGTCATGGCCGCCATGAAACAGGTCCCTCGTGATGTATTCGTACCCGACAATATGAAAACATCCGCCTTCGACAATGGCCCCTTACCCATTGGCCAGGGCCAGACTATTTCACAGCCTTATATCGTGGCGTTGATGACTGACCTGCTCGAACTTAAGGAAGATGATGTCGTGCTGGAAATCGGTACCGGCTCGGGTTACCAGACCGCCATACTTTCACAATTGTGCGGGCAGGTGTATTCCATGGAGCTCATTGATATTTTGCGCGAAGCCGCCAGTGAACGCTTGCAGCAACTGGGCTATGACAATATTGAGACCTGTACCGGTAATGGTTATCTAGGCTGGCCGGAACACGCACCCTATGATGCCATTATTGTCACCGCAGCAGCACCCTACATTCCCCCGGCACTGATTGAACAACTCAAACCCGGCGCACGTATGGTGATACCGGTTGGTATGCCAATGATGCATCAGGAATTAATGTTGTTAACAAAAAACCGTAACGGTATCACCCATACCCGAACCATACTTGGTGTGGCTTTTGTGCCTTTGCGGGAAAGCACTGACAAATACTAACCAGCCGGTAAAGTCCAGTTCTGTTTTTGTGATGAATTGTTTCCTGATGCTGCCAATGCATCATTGTGCTTCATGACAAACTTAAATAATTTTTTTTCATTCAGCGGTTGGCTGATGAAGTTTCCCTGGGCCACATCACAATCCCAGCGCTGCACAAATCCTAGCACCTCATCTGTCTCAATCCCTTCCGCGGCGATTTTATAACCCAGGCTATGGACCATTCCTATGGTCGCACAAACAATCACTGCATCGTTTTCGTTTTTGATAACACCCTTGATAAATGACTGGTCAATTTTCACTTCCATCACAGGCAAATGTTTTAAATACGCCAACGACGAATGGCCTGTTCCGTAATCATCGATGGAGAGACCAATCCCCATATTGGCCAGATCCGTAAGAATATTCATTGCCAATGTCGGGTTAGCCATCACACTACTCTCGGTGATTTCCATCATTAAATTATTCGCCGAGGATTTGCTTTGTTCAACAATGGATCTAACTGCAGCAGGAAATGTCGGGTCCATCAAATTCTTAACGGATACATTAACAGCAACCGTCAGATTAAGGCCATGTTGACGCCATTTTCTGACCTGCAACAAGGATTGCTGTATCACCCATAGCGTTAATTCTCCCATTAATCCGATATGCTCAATAATGGGTATAAAAACGTCAGGCATTACATCAGTAGTCTCGCCATCTTTCCAGCGAACAAGTGCCTCGACAGAAGTGATCTCACCATTTTGCAAATTCAACTTGGGTTGATACACAAGATGAAAATCCCTTCGCTTCACCGCTTCGCGCAAACGGCTAACCAGTTCCAGTCGATTAATACTGAATTGATTATCATGGCCGTCGTATACCATAAAATTCCGCGCATGATGCTTCGCCTGATACATGGCAATGTCCGCATGCTGCAGTAAGGTTTCCGCATCCTTACCATGGTGGGGAAATATCGCAATTCCCATGCTGGCACCAATACTGATGAATTGACCATTAATTTTAATAGGCTGCTCGATGGCATGACGTAATTTTTCCGCTACCAGTATGGCATCGCGTTCGCCTGCAGTTGGTAATACAGCTGAAAATTCATCGCCTCCCAGCCGCGCCAGGGTATCTGCTTCGCGTACGCATTGCTTTATTCGTGGTGCCAGTTTTTGCAAAAGCTTATCCCCCACAGCATGTCCGAGGGTATCGTTAACTTCCTTGAAGTGATCTAGGTCGAGCAAAATAATCGCAACCGGTTTTTCATCACGCTCTGAAGCTGCAACAGCCAGTTGAATACGTTCATAGAGTAATGTTCTATTGGGTAATCCGGTCAGGGCATCATGAAAGGCATTGTGCCGATCCCGTTCGGCAATTTGTTTAATTTGCAACACAGAGACAGCGCTCATACGCAACACTATATTGACAAATAAACCACCACCAAAAAATATAACGGCCACAACCAGATGATGCACCGCTACAATATCAGTGAAAAAAAGATCGACAAGAAAAACCAGATAGCCGATAAGAAAAAAGGCATTGAGCATGAACAACAATGGCCAACCATTGTGTCGATGCGGAGATGATTCACACAATTGCTTGCGATTGGAAAATGAATTCAATAGAAACATGCCACCTGTGAACACAAGCAACATTGTCAGGAACTTTAAATTCATTTCCATAGATCCCCCAAGCATTACCAGAAGTAATACCCGATTAAAACTGGGCAGGAACTATAAGTTTAGCAATGGCGTATAGGTAAATCCGGGAATCCAGAATTTATCGGATGAACGGGACAT
>JBFHPZ010000391.1:0-3117 GCA_041592495.1 Gammaproteobacteria bacterium
CAAATTCGAGTACGAAGCGATGGAAATCAAATTCCTTTTTGTCGCTCTTGGTGCCACTGGTGGTGGTTTGTTCCAGATTGTTGTAATGCAGTTCACCGTAGCCACCAATGGTGGTTTCAGCAAAAGCAGTTGATGTGAGTAATGCGGAACCAATGCTCGTTGCAATCAGGCTTGAGCGAAATTTCATAGTCATGCTCCAGATGAATGTTGTGTAGTTGATGAATAAATTGAGAAGCTAACGAGATTATATCAAACGCGATCGCTAATGCAAATCATTATCATTCGTATATTTAGAAAGGAGCAGTTTGGGTATGGGCGGGCTATACGGGGAGGTTTAGTTGTGGCGAATTAATCTATCCACTGATAGATTTCGATGGTTTCCGGAGCGCAGGACGAGCAGCCACCCTGGCAGCTTGTGCCCTGAGGCAGCTTTTTGACTTTACCTTTGGCAATCCATTGTTCGACGATGGGGCGTAATGCATCCTGATCCATGTTGAACGTTATGGCCATATCCCGTAACGGGGCCAGGCCATGCATTTTCAGATAATCACGAACTTCGGTAACAATCATGACGGGTGTACTGCCTGCTGAAATTCGGCTGACTGCTTGCCGTAATAACGCATGACAGCAATCGCCAGTCCAATAATAAGTGCCAGAGAAATAATCCAGATAGCGGATGAAGCCGGGTGTTGATTAAACCGTGATAATTGATAAAACACGGTGGCTGCGCTGTAGGCCATGGCAGTAGTCCAGACCAGGGCGTAGACCATCCAGCGTTTGCCGGCTTCACGGTAAATGGCAGCCGTTGCTGCAACGCATGGCGCATACAACAGGATAAACAGCAGGTACGCATAGGCGCCCGCCTGGCCATCAAAGCGTTTCGCCATGGCGCCAAAGGTCGCTGTGTCTATATCCTGTTCGGCGGCGGCCTGTGACTGGTCATGGCTGGATTCCAGTACATTCAACCCCAGTGGGTCACCCAGGTTGTTCAGGGCTTCACCCAGATTCACGGGAATGGTTGCCACAGCTTCCAGTAAACGGCCAGAAAGGGAAAAGGGTTCAGTCTCGCTGGTGGTTTCACTAGAAGGCGCATCAATCTGGGAATAAATGGCATCCAGCGTACCCACCACCACTTCCTTCGCCAGCAGGCCGGTGAAAATACCCACGGTGGCGGGCCAGTTTTCTTCCTGGATACCAATGGGTTCGAATACCGGGGTAATACTGCGGCTGATGGCGCTGAGCACCGAATCCGTGCTGTCTTCATTACCGAAGCTGCCATCTGTGCCCAGGGAATTCAGGAAGTTGATAATCACGACCATGATGATGATGAGCTTGCCGGCGTCAGTTAAAAAGCCCCTGAGGCGCGACCAGGTGAGTAACAACATGCTGCGTAGCGTGGGCATGTGATAAGTAGGTAACTCCATCAGAAATGGTGAAGCTTCACCGGGAAGCAGGGTTTTTTTCACCGTTAAGGCGGTGAGGATGGCAAACACAATACCGATCAAATACAGGGAGAACACCACATTCTGACCACCTACCGGAAAAAATGCCGCAGCGAACAGGGCATAAACCGAGAGGCGAGCGCCACAGGACATGAAGGGCGTCATCAGCACGGTGATGATACGTTCACGATGGTTTTCCAGGGTGCGGGTGGCCATGATCGCAGGCACATTACAGCCGAAACCCACAATCAGGGGTACGAAAGCCTTGCCGGGCAGGCCCAGGCTGCGCATGAAGCGATCCACTACAAAAGCAGCGCGCATCATATAACCCGAGCTTTCCAGAAATGATAAAAACAGGTACAGGAAACCAATAATGGGAATGAAGGTGGCGACTACCTGGATGCCGCCACCCAGACCATTGGCGATTAACACAGTGAGCCATTGCGGGCTACCCATGGCACCGAGTAATTCGCCCAGTCCCTCTACAAAAAATGCGCCGGCGGTGATGTCAAAGAAATCAATAAAGGCGCCGCCCAGATTGATAGTGAACAGGAACATCAGGTAAATCACACCAAGGAAAATTGGGATGCCGAGATAGCGGTTGAGCACGATGCTATCGATACGGTCAGAGCGGCTCTTCAGATGAGATTCCGGTCGATCAACCACGCGCTCGGTCACCTGGCGGGCAAATCCATAACGACAATCCGCCAGCAGGATATCAATATCTTCGTGACGGGTCTCCTGGATTTGTTCGCGCAGAGTTTTTGCTTTGGCAAGAATATCCGGGCTGATGCTCTTGATGTCCCGGATGCCGGTATCACCATCCAGTATCTGTGCCGCCAGCCAGCGGCAGTTTACATGGTGGCAATCCTTGTTATCTGCCGGTACGGAAGACAATATATCGTTGACTGCAGTTTCAATGGCGTCTGAATAGGGCAGGTTTTTCAGGGGGGCTTCACCGAGTCGTGCCATATCCAGCATGGCTCGCTCCAGTTCACGCAAGCCCTGGTTTTTACTGGCGATCAAGGGCACCACGGGGCAGCCGAATTCTATCGCCAGTGCTTCCAGGTCAATCTTAATATTATGTTGATCCGCCACATCCATCATATTGACGCCCAGGACCATGGGAACCTGCATCTCCAGCAGTTGGCCACTCAGGTACAGGTTACGTTCCAGATTGGAAGCATCGACAATATTGACTATGACATCCGGTTCCGATGACAGGATGTAATCCCGGGTGATTTTTTCGTCCAGTGAGCGGGCGCTGTTATCCAGGGAATAGACACCGGGTAAATCCACCACATCGAAACTGGTGCCTTCGAAGGTAAACTGACCTACCTTGCGATCGACGGTCACACCGGGCCAGTTGCCAATGCGTTGCCGGGAACCGGTCAAATGGTTAAACAGGGTGGATTTACCGCAATTGGGATTTCCGAGGAAGCCTATGTTGAAATGAGAGCGGTGTGTGCTGGCCTGTTCCTGGTCACAACACTGCTTCATACCGCCCGAACCAGAATATGCTCTGACATACCTGAGCCAATGGCGATTCGGCTGGCATCAAAACCCACTACAATAGCGCCACCGCGGCGCTGGATAACACGCAAGCGGGAGTTAATAAGGACACCCATGCTGACCAGGCGCTTTTTCAATAATTTTCCAGCTTTGACGTCGATAA
>JBFHPZ010000392.1:0-3104 GCA_041592495.1 Gammaproteobacteria bacterium
GTATTTTGTGGTGCGCTTGTCGGGGCTGGTCTTGGGTTCCTCTGGTTCAATACCTATCCTGCCCAGGTGTTCATGGGTGATGTCGGTGCGCTCGCCTTAGGTGCTGCACTGGGTGTGGTTGCCGTACTGGTAAGGCAGGAGCTTGTGCTGCTGATCATGGGTGGTGTTTTTGTAATGGAAACTGTGTCAGTTATTTTGCAGGTTGCGTCATTTAAATTAACCGGCAGACGAATATTTAGAATGGCACCACTCCATCATCATTTTGAATTAAAAGGTTGGCCTGAGCCGAGAGTTATTGTGCGGTTCTGGATTATTACAGTGGTGCTTGTACTTATCGGCCTTGCTTCACTGAAGGTCCGGTAAAGGTGAACGTTTGAATGACGTTGGCGAAACATTTATCTAACTCGATGGTTGCAACATTGGTTATGGCAATAGCGGCTAATGACAATAAACGAAACGGTTACATCCTGGTAGTTGGCCTCGGTGTTACGGGCATTTCTGTGGTTCGTTATTTGTGCCAGAAAGGTCATGATGTTGTTGTCGTTGATAGTCGTGATCAGCCACCAGGCCTGGATGTTTTGCAAAAGAATTATCCCGATGTGCCATTTTATTCCGGTTTATTTGATGAAGCCTTGTTCCTGGGTGCGCAGAAAATCATTGTGAGTCCGGGCGTACCAATCACTGAACCAGCAATTTCGCATGCTAAACAGCAAGGTATTCATGCAATTGGCGATATAGAACTGTTTGCGCTGGAAGCCAAGGCACCAGTCGTAGCCATAACCGGCTCCAATGGTAAGAGCACGGTCACCACGCTTGTTGGAGAGATGGCAAAATATGCAGGAATAAATGTTGCTGTCGGCGGTAATCTTGGAACACCGGCACTGGATTTGTTGGATGATTCCGTGGAGTTATATGTGCTGGAGTTATCCAGTTTTCAATTGGAGACTGTGCACAGCTTGAAGCCAGTTGCAGCTACCGTGCTAAATGTCAGTGCAGATCATCTTGATCGCTATGCAACATATGCCGATTATGCGAGAGCAAAACAGCATATATACGACAACTGCAGCACTGCCATTATTAACAGAGATGATATTGAAGTCAGTAGCATGACCAAAGGCCAGAAAGCTGTCAGCGGTTTTACACTTTCAGAACCGGCAGAAAGTGATTTTGGTTTAGGTGTATTTGATGATGGATTCTGGCTTTGCAAGGGCAGCCAAAAGTTGGTTGCGGAATCCGAGCTCAAACTGGGCGGTCGACATAATACCGCTAATGCATTGGCTGCGTTAGCCTTAGGTGAAGCTGCCGGTATACCGCTAGATAAAATGTTGCATGCCCTTCGTGAGTTCAGGGGGCTTCCACATCGTACACAATGGGTTGCTGAAAAGAATGGTGTTGTCTGGTATGACGATTCAAAAGGGACCAATGTAGGAGCAACTATTGCCGCAATCGAGGGGATGCAGGTTAGAAATAAATTGATATTGATTGCAGGTGGCCTGGGCAAAGGCGCTGATTTTTCACCTCTGAAACTGGCTGTTCGTGACAAAGTGCGACTGGTTGTTTTAATTGGCAAGGATGCACAAAAAATTGAGCAGGCAATTGATGGCGCTGCACCGGTTATGTATGCAAAAGATATGAGTGAGGCTGTTCATGTCGCAGCTGATCATGCGAATGAAGGAGACTGCGTATTGTTGTCGCCGGCATGTGCAAGCTTCGATATGTTCAATGGTTATGCCCATCGTGGTGACATGTTTGTGCAGGCAGTAGAGGCGCTTTCATGAATATTGTTATGCCATTTAAGCAGGGAAGTGCAGAACCAAAAAGCAAAATGATATTTGCTGAGGGTCTGGATCCTGTATTGATGGGTATAGCTATAGCCCTGCTTAGTTTAGGTCTTGTGATGGTGGCCTCGGCATCTATAACTGTTGCAGATAGAAATATCGCTTCACCATTTTATTATTTACAGCGGCAAGGAATTGCTGCAGGTATAGGTGTAGTTGCATGCTTGTTTATGTTGAAAGTACGGCTGGTGTACTGGGAAAAGTCTGGCATGGTGCTGTTGGGGTTTGCCTTTTTTCTTCTGGTGCTGGTGCTGATTCCAGGAATAGGTAAAACAGTCAATGGGTCAACCCGGTGGTTGCCGATAGGTATTTTAAATCTTCAGGTTTCCGAGTTGGTGAAATTATTTTTATTAATTTATGTGGCTGGTTATCTGGTGAGGCATGGTGAAGAAGTGCGTTCCAGTCTGTGGGGATTCATCAAGCCCATGATAATGATTGGCGTTGCCTGTGTATTATTATTGCTTGAGCCAGACTTTGGTGCGTCAGCAGTGATTATGATGACAGCACTGGGGATGATGTTTCTGGGCGGTGTGCACTTCTTTCAATTCGTATCGTTCATTGCAATGTTTGCCATGACTGCGGCAGTACTCATTATTTCATCACCCTATCGTATGCAACGATTAACGACATTTGTTAATCCCTGGGCTGATCCATTCGACAGTGGATTTCAGCTCACGCAATCATTGATTGCTATTGGATCTGGTAGCTGGACAGGAACCGGCCTTGGCGGCAGTGTGCAGAAATTATTTTACTTACCGGAAGCGCATACAGATTTTGTGTTTGCTGTTATGGCAGAAGAACTGGGTCTTGTTGGTGTAATGGTCGTTATAACATTATTTGGTGCACTGTTTATTCGTGCATTTATGATTGCACGTAAAGCAGAAATGAATGGAAACCAATTCTCGGCTTATCTCGCCTACGGTATTGGCATCTGGCTGGGACTGCAGGCTTTCATCAATATTGGTGTCAACATGGGTGTGTTGCCAACAAAAGGCCTTACTCTGCCGCTGATGAGTTATGGCGGAAGTAGTCTTATTGTGACCAGCGCTGCGAGTGGTTTGTTGTTGCGTATTTATTACGAATGCAATTCAGGTCAGGCTATCGTGAAAAACACTCGCAAAGTATCAAAAGCAGGCCAGAAAACAAAAGCTTCAACAATGCGCGACATGTTTGAGGACGCGGCATGATTGAGATGATAAAACAACCTGTGATGATTATGGCCGGTGGAACCGGAGGTCATGTTTATCCAGGTCTTGCCGTAGCAGA
>JBFHPZ010000393.1:0-3089 GCA_041592495.1 Gammaproteobacteria bacterium
GCAATGTCCATATCAGACCAAGGCCCAGTGGAATTGATGAAACAAGAAAAATAATGGCCACTAGAATCATGAATCCAAATACGCTAAACCAGCGTTTGCTGATTGCCTTGCGTGAAGCTTCCAGTGCCTGCCATGGTGAAAGCCCTTTTTCGATGACCAGGGGTAATGCCAGTATATATGCAACAGTCAGGTAAATACCGGGAAGAATCAGTAGCATATAACCAATAACAACCATGATGTACATGAGTAAGATTGTAAATAAAAGTGACAGGGTCTTGTTGTAATAACCAAATACTGACGTGGCTTCAATGGGCACATCCAGCGAACGGCGTAAACCAAGAACAAACCAGCCCATAGCTATTGGCATCAAAATCAGATTAAGAATAATCTGTTGCGCAATGGAGGCACCGATAAACAAACCAACACCTTCACCCTGCTGAGTTGGCAAGAAGGGTATCATCGCAAATTGCAATACCATCATGGCTGCTATAGCAACCAGAAAATAAAGAAAGAAAGCAAGATTAAATGTACCTTTGGCGCCTTTGGTTTTATCCCATGCCTCACTTAATGTGCTTCCTATGGCAAATTCATAATCACCACTAATGCCTTTTTCGAGTGAACCATAATCACTACTGATGGTTTGATTGCTTAGGCTTGCATCAGGAGTTTTGTAAATATCATTCATAACGAGTGCTCCGAAATTATTATTTATATATCAATTAGCAAAACCGATAGAGGTTTCGAATTTGATTTGTTTATGATCTGAGATTTATCACCGCAGTAACTTCCCCGATTTGGTCGGGGAAGTCTCTCCAATGTTTTGCATTACATGTTTGAGGCGTTGATATAGTCCTGATAGGCAGGAATAGCGATGGCGGCAATTATTCCGATAATGAAGGGTATGAAAATGAGAGCAAGCCCCCATATCGCCCAGCGTTTTTGTACGCGGTTGAAGTGCTCAACATTTTCCCAGCGTTTGTTTTGCCATGCCCATTCACGACCCTTGACACCCAGAATGATGGCCATGATAAAACCCAGATAAGGTACAAAGCTCAGCAAGCCAATCCAGGTTTTGTTACCTATGGCCCAAATCCAGTTGAGCAGGAATGCACCCCAGCTCCAGCCCTTAATACCATCAGGCATGGGATGCCCCTTACCCATACCGGATGTATTCACATCATCAGTGACAAGTTCGGCAGCGGGAGATTGGTAGATATCACTCATGTTTCCTCCAGAAATTTATAATTATGTGTTTAGCTTTCCTTGCTTTTTCAACATGCGCTATAAACAGCCCGCGGAAAAGAATTGATATTAAAAATATCTAAAGCAAGTCTCCATTAACATTAGCAGTGATATTGAATTTTTCAACTAAATTCGGGGTTGTTTCAACCTGCATAATCTCGGTTGAAATGCCCATCTCTGGCCGTATACCAGTATGATCAGAGCACTTCAGCAGATCCCGGGAATACCAAATGATTTTTGTCATAACGTCAGGCAATCTCTAATGCCTGCTCTTCCTGCTGTATCTGCCACAAATTGGCATAGAGCCCCTTGTGCGCCAGCAGTTGCTGATGATTACCCTGCTCCACGATGCGACCTTTTTCCATTACGATGATTTGATCTGCATCGACAATAGTGGACAAGCGATGGGCGATGACCAGTGTAGTGTGTTGCTCGGCAACATCACGCAGGGATGACAGAATCACCTGTTCTGATTGGGAATCGAGGGATGATGTCGCTTCATCAAACACCAGGATACGTGGATTTTTTAGAATGACCCTGGCTATGGCCACACGCTGCTTTTCTCCTCCGGAAAGTTTAAGTCCGCGTTCGCCGACGATGGTGTCATAGCCATTTGGTAAGGATTCGATGAATTCATGAATATTCGCCAACTGAGCAGCATGCCGTACTTCACCATCACTGGCATCCGGTTTTGCGTAGCGAATATTGTGATGAATGCTGTCGTTGAACAACACCGTATCCTGGGGAACAATACCGATATTCTGGCGCAGGCTGCGTTGAGAAACATCATGTACATTCTGGCCATCGATGAAAATACCACCGCCTGTTACATCGTAAAAGCGAAACAGTAATCGCGCCAGGGTGGATTTGCCGGCACCAGATGGACCGACGACCGCAATTTTTTTACCACTGGGAATTTCAAAACTGATGTCGTGTAATATCTGTCGATTTTCATGATAGGCGAAGTCGACATGATCAAATTTAACCACCGCTTTTGTAACTACCAAATCAGGTGCAGGGTCCTGATCCTGAATTTCCGGTTGTTTATCCAGCAGCTTAAACATTAAATCCATATCTGCCAGCGCATGTTTCATGGAGCGATAAATAATGCCCAGGAAACCCAACGGAATAAACAGTTGCAACATCATGGTATTCACCAATACCAGATCACCCAGGCTCATTTGTTTACTGACCACGCCCTGTGCTGCGGAGATCATTACCAGGGTCACACCAACAGCAATAATCGCACCCTGGCCAAAATTTAATAACGCCATGGAACTGGTACTCTTGACCGCCGAGTCTTCCCATTGGCTCAGGGTCTTGTTGTAACGATCCAGCTCATATGGCTCATTATTGAAATACTTGACGGTTTCATAATTGATCAAGCCATCGATAGCCTGACTATTTGCCTGTGAATCAAAGGCATTCATTTCATGCCGATAATGCATACGCCATTCCGTGACAGCCATGGTATAGGCGATATACACCACCACTGTACCGAAAGTAATCACGGCAAAATGTGGATCATATTGACTAAACAGGATAATCGCCACCAGGGCAAATTCCGTCATGGTGGGCAAAATATTAAACACCAGGTAATTCAGAATGGATGACAGGCTACGGGTACCACGCTCAAGATCACGTGAGATACCACCGGTACGGCGTTCCAGATGAAAATTCAATGACAGGTCATACAGGTGCTTAACCACCTTGACGGAAATATCCCGCATGGCACGATAACGCACGCGAGCAAAGATAGCATCGCGCATTTCATTAAACAGCACATTGACCAGACGCAGAGCGCCATAACCCAGCAGTAATGCCAGTGGCAAGGCAGCAGGTAAGGC
>JBFHPZ010000394.1:0-3079 GCA_041592495.1 Gammaproteobacteria bacterium
ACTTTTAATAATATGGCTTATTCCTGTTCCAGCCTATTAAACGGATATCCAGATACTGAATTCTTTTAGCCTGTTTTCCACGCCCTACTTGTGATGATCAGCCTGTTACGTTCTGTGCTGTGCTGCAAACCCATTTACTCAGTTCAGACGCTTCAACATCGAGCGATCGGACTGGCTTCAGCTACGTTCCAGTTTCATTGAGCAGCTTACTTACTGTGGCAAGTTTACCACCTATGTTGGTTCCCAGCTCTTTTAGTCAACTACATACTTAACTTAGATTGTTTTTCAGGAATAACACAGGTATATTAGATTAGGTCAATATACCAATCACTCTATGATAAGCATGAAAGAGCTCCTGATTCCAATATCCCCAGGTGAAATACTGGATAAAATCACAATTTTACGCATCAAGTCCCAACGTATTTCTGACCCTGAAAAATTAGCTAATGTAAAAAAAGAACTTCACATTCTTGACGAGATATGGGCCAAATCGGTCAACGTTGATGATACGATCAAACAGTTAACTGACGAACTAACTGCCATCAATGAGGCTCTCTGGGATATCGAGGACAACATTCGTAACGAAGAGCGTAGCAAACGCTTTGGCGACCGCTTTATTGAGCTGGCACGCAGCGTATATGTCACCAACGACAAACGCGCAGAAGCCAAAAAGAAAATCAACCTGCACCTGGGATCTGCCATGGTCGAAGAAAAATCATATCAGGATTACACCTAAGCCTAGATGAACATTCTGGTCTTCTGCTCCGCAAACAGCTCGTTCAATAGCATACGCCCGGAAGCTGAAATTTATATTGGCCTGCAGAAACGTGGACACAATCTAACCATTGTCACCCATGGCAACTCTGAATATGCCCAACGTTTCCGTGAAAACGGCATTGAAGTCATTGATGGCCACCCCAAGCACAAAATCAGTTTCAAGGCCATTAAACTGATCCGAAATCTGTTGACCAGCCGCCATTTTGATATCCTTTACGCCACAAATTCAAAAACTATTCCCAACGCCGCATTTGCCTGTATTGGCCTGCCGATTAAGCTTATCGCCTATCGGGGAACAACTAGCGGCTTGTATCGCCACGACCCAAGCTCCTATCTGACCCTGCTCCATCCGAGACTGGATGGCATTATCTGTGTTTCAGATGCCGTTCGAGACATAGTCACCAAGCAGGTATGGGGACGATCAAAAAGCATAGTGACCGTTCACAAAGGCCATGATCTGGCCTGGTATGACAAATCGGCTGCGGACCTGTCTGAATTCGGCATTTCAGAAAGTGACTTTACCGTTATCTGCGTTATCAATGTCCGTCCCAGCAAAGGTCTGGCGGTGATGCTTGAAGCAACCGAACATTTGGCCCACCTCGATAAGCTGCACTTGTTACTGGTTGGTAAAAATATCGATACAGAGCCTTACACCACGCTTATCTCAAACAGCAAAATGAAAGACAGGATACATGTGGCAGGTTACAGACAGGACGCCCCGGAACTGATTGCCGCCAGTGATATATTAGTTCAGCCTTCAATCAGTGGTGAAGGGCTACCTCGGACGGTTATGGAGGCACTTGGCTATGGCACACCACCTGTCATTACAACCACGGGCGGCGGCAAGGAAGTTATTCAGAACGGCCTCAATGGCTTTATCGTTCCCGTCAAAGATCCCAAAGCCATTGCCGAACGCGTCACCCAGTTGTATGAGAACCCTGAGCTTATCCAAAGACTCTCAGCACAATGCAGGAAAACGTTAAAAACCACTTTCTCACTGCAAACTACAGTAGAGAATTACATTAACTACTTTGAGTCGATGATTTAGCAATCAATCACTGCAAATTACTTGCTTCAGTTTCTCTATAACTTCACTTGGCTCTATTAAATCCATTACACTCGGCTCTTCGATTTTACTACCCCAGCGAAGTTGATCTGCGGATTTATTTCTGAACCTCTGTGCAGCCATTTCAAATTTATCGACACACAAGTCCTGAAAACTATAAGGACCACTTCGTTTTGACCAGGTACAGGCATACAAACCAATTACTGGGGTACCCAGGGCATTGGCAATATGCACTGGACCGGAATCTGGTGAAATCACAACATCAACATTTTTTAACAGGCCCACTAGTTGCTGCAGGGTATCCTTGCCTACTAGATTAGTTACCTTATGCCTGAGTCTGGATTCAATTTCCTGGGACATTTGTTTTTCTACTTCGCTCGGACCACCGCTTAAAATAACCTGCATCCCTAGTTGCTCGATGGCATAGTCAGCAACTGCTACATACGCCTCGGCACTCCAGTTTCTCAACACATGACTGGAACAGGGTGAAATAAGCAGTGTCTTTTTGTCCCTATCAATATGCTGCTCCGCAAACAATTTGCCTTCCCTGGAAACAGGTATATCCCAGGCAGGTTCTTCTGCTTCAATACCCAGACTGCGTGCAAACGATAGAAAACCCTGAGCCTGATGCTGTTGCTCAACCCCGGGTACTGAATGATTTATAAACAGTTGATGAAAGTCTCGAGATCGCCCCTTGTCCCACCCTATCCTGATTTTTGCAGGCACGCACAAAGCCGCCAGATTGGCACGTAACGCAACCTGCATATGCAGCAGAACATCAAAGTACTCATCTTTTAACTCTTGGCGCAATTTTAAATATGCCTTCCATCCCTGTTTTTTATCGAACAATACAAACCTGACACCCTCAATGGAAGAAAGCAATTTGTGTTCAAATTTTCCACATATCCATGTTATTTGCGTATTTGGCCAATAGCCCTGTATTGCTCTGACAACAGGAATAACATGGGCGACATCACCCAGAGCAGACAGACGTAGAATGCAAATTTTTTTGGGGGGCTTTGTTAAAGGCAGTAGATTTCGCATCATAAGATCACTTGCTAGCCTTGATCTTATTAGTCACAGAAAGATGGATTAAACGTGGGACAAGAAGGATATTCATTCAATATTTTTGAACTTCAAAAAATTATATTTGTTAAATGTATACTGCATCTGGATAACTGAAATCAGCACACCATGGTAACCATCCAGAAAACCCAATCTAACAACATAATGCCG
>JBFHPZ010000395.1:0-3065 GCA_041592495.1 Gammaproteobacteria bacterium
GAAGCCACACTGGATCACTTTGCAGGCCCGGTGCAAGACATGCTGGTATGGCTGGGACCGGCCATTGGACCCAAGGCCTTTGAGGTGGGGGAAGAGGTGCATGAGGCTTTCGTGCAGGATATGTCCGAAGCTGAAACTGCATTTCGTAACAATCGGCCAGGTCACTGGCTGGCGGATATTTACCAGCTGGCCCGATTGCGACTACAGCGTTATGGTATTGAGTCGATCTATGGTGGTAATTTCTGTACCTATACAGATCGTGAACATTTTTATTCCTATCGTCGCGATGGAAAAACCGGCCGCATGGCCAGCCTAATCTGGAGAACCTGAAGCAATGAAATGGTCGGTATTAACCCTGGTGGGGGCGGATCAACAAGGTATTGTGGCCACCGTGTCCCGTGCATTATTTGAAGCGGGATGCCAGCTGGCAGAGGCTTCCATGATGCGCCTGGGAGGCAACTTCGCCATCATGTTGCGGGTACAGCATGATGAATCAACCGAGCTGTCGCAGGTGTTGTCGCCCTGTGTGAAACAAATGAATCTGCACTTGCACATCGATAACGATGTGGAAGCACAGCCGGCACATGTCGAACCGGATGTACATATCACCGTATATGGCGCGGATCGCATCGGTATAGTCGCCGAGGTCACCGGCAAGCTGGCGGAAGCCGGGCTCAATATTATCGATCTGGAAACCGCTGTTGGTGGTAGTTCCGACAAACCTATTTACATCATGTCAATCGAAGGCAGCGCTAGTCGCGGTATTGATGTTTTACAGCAGGCAGTTGATGCCTTGAAAAATGATATCGAAGTCAGCCTGACGCCAGTCGATATGCTTCGGGGTTGATATGTCCTTGCTGGAGATTCTGACCTATCCCGACGAACGTCTGAAACAAATCTCGGCCGATATTGACATTATCAATGATGATCTGCGGCAGTTTATTCGTGATCTGGAAGCAACCCGTTTAGCCGGTCCCGGTGCCGTGGGTATAGCCGCACCCCAGGTAGGGGTGATGCAACGCATTGTCATTGTCGATGTATCCAATATGCGTAAACCCTGTGACAACCACGGTCACATGATCATGGTTAATCCGGAAATCACCGAATGGGATGGCATGGTGATGGGCCGTGAAGGTTGTTTGTCAGTACCGGATTTCACCGGCAATGTAATACGGGCTGAAAAAATCAAACTGCATTACATGGATGAAGCCGGTCAGCAACATGACATTGAAAGCACAGGGTTTGAGGCACGTGCTATTCAACATGAAATGGATCATCTGGATGGCTTGTTGTTTCTGGATCGACTGGTGAGTCGTCGCACCGATTTATTTGCCCGTAAAAAATACAAGTAATATGGTTAAGTCACATCTGAGTGATAAGAGATTAATCAAATCTTGAGTATTTTCAATTCCAGTAGAATTTTACTGGATAATCCTTTATTTCATTGTGTCATAACCCACAATGCAGCATATTTATGACTATCCTTATAACAGATATATCTTTTATAAAATAAAAGTCGTGGGCTATGGAACTGAAGGTTAAAAGACTGGAACGGTTGCAACGAACTGAACTGGCGCTACGTATTAGCGGTGCCGGTATCTGTGACTATTGTTTACCACCCAAACCCAGCGTCAATGCCAGTAAAGCCTGGGCCAATATTCTTGGTTACAAGGTTTCAGAAATTCCCAAAGCCGAAATTTTCTACAGCTGGTGGAGCCAGCAAATTCACCCCAATGATCATGAGCGTGTAATCAAAAGTTTTAATCAGCTTTACTCCGGCAAGGATGAACACCTGGTCTGTAATTTCAGACTGCGCCACAAGGACGAATCCTGGTGCGACGTGGAAGTATGCGCCTCGGTGCTGGAACGTGATAATGAGGGATGGGCACGACATGTCTTTACCGTCATGCGAAAGAATGATCAGGAAAATCGTTATCGACAAATTGTCGAACACCTGCATGAAGGCATTTGGGTCATTAACAAAAGCAATTACATCCGATTCGTGAACAAGGCGTTGTTGGATGCATTAGGTTACAACCAGGATGAAATGCTTGGGTCTTCTGTATTTGATTTCATCGACAAGGAAAATATTACTCATTGCAAGGAGATTATGTCGAAACGAATAAAAGGCAAGGGAGGTGTGTATGATTTCGAGCTGGTACACAAACAGGGACACATCTTGCCCGTCACGATTTCTTCTGCACCTCTCTATGACAGTAAAGGTCAGTTTGAAGGGGTCGTCGAAGGTATCATTGATATCAGTCAGCAGAAGCAACGTGAACTCAAGTTAAAAATGCTGTCCAGTGCTGTGGAGCAAAGCGGCAGCATGGTAATGATCAGTAATCGTGACGGTTATATCGAATATGTCAATCCTCGTTTCTGTGAAGTGACCGGTTTCAGTGTCGAAGAAGTAATAGGTCAACAGGCAGACATTATTCGATCGGAAAACATTGAAGAAGCAACAGTTGATGAAATCTGGAAAACCGTCATTTCCGGCGATGACTGGCATGGTGAATTACATACCCGTAAGAAGAATGGTGATTTGTTCTGGTCACTGATGACGTTCTCAGCCATTACCGATGATAAAAATAAGATCAGCCATTTTGTCGCGGTAATTGAAGATGTATCCCAGTTTAAAGAAGACCAGGTCAAGATTGAGCAACTGGCTTATGTGGATAGCCTGACTGGTCTGGCCAATCGAGCCTTACTGCGAGATCGTCTTGAACAGGCATTAAAAGCCATACAGCGAAATAATAAAAAAGCGGCCCTGTTATATCTCGATCTGGATCAGTTTAAACGTATTAATGATTCTCTCGGGCATGATGTCGGGGATGCGGTACTCATGTTGGTGGCGGAGCGCTTGAGACAAAATGTAAGGCATCAGGATACAGTGGCACGCATGGGAGGAGATGAATTTGTCGTGTTACTCACCGATGTGGATGGCATGGCAGGCGCATCATCGGTAGCCCGAAAAATTCTGGAGAGTATGTCGCAACCCAGTCGTTTGCTGCGCCATGAAATTATCATGACGCCCAGCATCGGCATCACCATTGCGCCCGATGACA
>JBFHPZ010000396.1:0-3062 GCA_041592495.1 Gammaproteobacteria bacterium
ACCGCTGTCATTGTGATCAACATAGGTACCTTTCTGCGGCTCACCATCGCAAGATAATCTTGTAATGTCTTTTCTTGTTCTTCCATATCAGTTTTCTTTAAACCATTTAAAATAATTGAGGCTGATGCCAACTGAGATTAAACATAACACTGTTTGACTTTCTGTCATCTACAGAATCTTCATATTGTAATTCGCTATAGCGATAATTCGCTGATAAACGCCAATATTGATCCAGCTTCCATGACAATGAAGGCGAGAACGAATAATTTGTTTTATCGGCAACAAATACAACACTGGTATCCGCATCTGCCTTGCGTTTACTTGCATCGACACTGATGGCCCAGGAAAACAGCTCTGTTATGCGATTGTTATAGCTCAATTTAAATTTGTCTTGCTCAACTAAACCACCCGTGGATTCAGCAATTCGGTCTCGGCCAAGACTTACTGAGGTGTTGCCAGTTTCGTGTTGATAATCATAGGAAACATTGAACACCTTGCCGCGCTGACTGGTTTCCTCCAGTTGCCAGACATCCACCGCAACCTCAGTTGTGAGCGATGAATCAAATAGGTGCTGACGCGTACGATTTTCTACTTCTTGCTTGCTGACACCAACGTTAATATTTAAACGCTGATTACGCTCAAATTTATGTTCATAACCTAATTGCAACACCTGATAGGAGTAATCCAGTTCTCGCTCATTGGCAGTGTAATAACTAAAAAAACCACCATCGATTTGTAGACCATTACTTTCACCAGTGTAATCCATGTTAGTTAAAGTCAATGAAAGCTTGTCTTTCTCAGTGATGTTATCAATCAAACTCAGGCTCAATTGCCCTAGTTGGTAATCAATGTAATTCACTGCCTTGAATAAATCTAAACCTTCATAGCCAGGCTCATCGAAGCTTACATCCTGGTAACTATAACTGAGGTCAATAGCAAATTGTTCGGATAACATATAAAGCCAGCGAGGCGAAACACTTGCGGTATTACGATCCACCTGATTATCTGTGATACCCGCCAGTTCCAATTCTGATTCAAGATTTGACACAACACTATAACCACCGCTGATACTGAAATTACTACGCTCAGTACGTTTGAGCCATTCCAGATTCAACTGCCCTTAATTACGCTCCAGGTCAGGTTCATTATTGTAACGAGTCAAACTCAAATCAACATCGCCACTAAAGCGACTGGCCTCGTCTTCATTTTTAAGTTTTAGCGAAGGATGAAAATTACCACCGCTAACACTACGCTCAGAGCCGGGCGGAGACAGATGTATATTGTCATTATGAGTTAGGCCCATGCCAACACTCGATTCACCGGTCCAGTTAGCAGCATAACTACTGCTATAAGTCATCAGACTAATGAGCAATATAAATCCATGTTGTTTTAATAACCGCATACCTAACAATCAACTAAGGCACAACGACCACATCACCACTTTTAAGGATGATGTTTTGTTCCAGCTTGTCGCCCTGGGCAACGGCATCGTATTCAAACGGTATGGCCTGAGTTTTGCCATTAACGCGACGCAGAATATTAATGTCGCCGGATTTTGCATAGGGGTTGAGGCCACCTGCCATAGACAGCGCCTGCATCACATCTATGTAATGGGTTGCCACAAATTCACCGGCGCGATTCACTTTGCCGACGACGAAAATTTTATTATCGTTGATTTTTAGAACGGAAATGGTGACAACCGGATCGGGTATATAACGTTTAATATTTTTAACGATGGTGTCTTGCAACTGTACAGTGGTTTTACCACCGGCTTGAATTTCTCCCACCAGGGGAAACGAAATACCACCATCGGGACGCACCAGCACTTCTTTTTGCAAACCTTCTTCTTTCCAGACTGAAATTTCCAGTACATCACCGGGGCCGATTAAATAAGACGGGATGTCATTACTATTAACTGACGGTCCGGCATGTGAGGTTTGGCTGAATAGGTAAATTGCTGTTGCAAGAATGAGTTTTATAATATTTTTTTTCATCTATAACCACGTTTACTGCTTCCTTCCGAGCGCCCAATAATAGGCTTTCCATGAATTTGATGCAAAGCATTTGATGAAAAAATGCTTACAAATCACCCATTTGTGTCAGCTTTTTTAATTATTAAGAATATTATTATTTTAAATATTTTAATCTCATCACATGTCCTTTTTAGTGCACGCGACGCATTTCTTTAGGGGTTCCCAGGTGATAGCCCTGCGCATAATCAACGCCGATTTCTTTGATTATTTTCAGGATATCTTCATTTTCCACCCATTCGGCAACGGTTCTTATACCCATGACATGCCCCAGTCGATTAATGGATTCCACCATGGCTTTATCGATGGGGTCGATTGAGATGTCCTTGACGAAGGATCCATCGATTTTGAGGTAATCTACCGGCAGGTTTTTCAGGTAACCAAAGGAGCTGAGACCACTACCGAAATCGTCCAGGGCAAAGCGGCAACCCTGTTTTTTCAGCTGTTGCATGAAGTGACAGGCTTTGCCGAGATGGCTGATGGCGGCGGTTTCGGTGATTTCAAAACAGATTTGTTCCAGATTTATCTTGTGGTCCCTTGCTGTTTTCAGGATGAAGCGCAATAGCTCGTCTTCAACCAGTGACACACCGGACAGATTTATAGTGACCTCCTGCTGGTTCAATTCGTTATATTCCAGCAGGCTGAAGACCTGATGAATGACCCAGCGATCGATACGAGCCATCAGGTTGTAGCGTTCGGCAGACGGGATGAAGTTGTCGGGACGGACGATTTCGCCATCCTCGTCCCGCAAGCGCAGCAAGATTTCACTATGTTCCTCATGGCTATGGCCATTTAGCCCCACAATGGGTTGCTGGAACAGGACCAATCGGTTTTCATCCAGCGCCTGCACCAGGCGATTGGCCCAGTGCATCTGGCCATGACGTTCCACCAGCAGGGAATCGCTGGCTTCGTAGATATGCACCCGGTTGCGGCCCATATCCTTGGCGGTATAGCAGGCAACATCTGCAGCCGACATGATGGTGGCGATGTCGAGATTATCCAATGTGATACCGACAACACCGATACTGGCGC
>JBFHPZ010000397.1:0-3054 GCA_041592495.1 Gammaproteobacteria bacterium
ACTCGAACTTTCAGTAGCTCAGGACAAACCCCGCTCGGAACTGATTGCCATGGGGTATGATGAAGCCACTGTCAATCGGGTGATTCGCATGGTGCAGCTCAATGAATACAAACGTCGCCAGGCGCCACCGGGTATTCGCATCACCCGCCGTGCCTTTGGTCGAGATCGGCGTTATCCTATTACCTCAGGCTACCGCTAGAACTGGAAATAGAATCTGCGCTATGATTACACCCATTCGAACTCAGGGGGACCACAGTGAAAAAAATTGAAGCCATAATAAAGCCCTTCAAACTGGATGACGTACGTACCGCACTCACCGAAGTGGGTATAACCGGCATGACTGCAACTGAGGTTAAGGGTTTTGGTCGCCAGAAAGGCCATACTGAATTGTATCGTGGCGCCGAATACGTGGTTGATTTTATCCCCAAGGTTAAAATTGAAATTGTGATTAACACAGAACGTGTTGAGCAGTGTATTGAAGTTATTACCAATGCTGCACGAACCGGCAAGATTGGTGATGGCAAGATTTTTGTTACAGATGTAGAGCGTATAATTCGCATCCGTACCGGTGAAACGGATAAAGACGCTATCTGATTTCATCCTCATACGTAAAACAAAAAAGGCGCTAAGGCGCCTTTTTTGTTATCTGTTTATGAATATCGCAAGGATCAATGATTGAAAGGTGCTTCGAGGCCAATCTTATCTGTTTCAGCAATTTGCACAGGTTCTTCTACAGGATTGGCTGCCAGAACACGTTTGGCGTCTTCCGCCAGGTCGGTCAGGTTTAATTCGCTATAGGCTCTAACCAAAATTTGCAGTGCGTGACGGCTGGACGGTGTTTGCTGAAAGTGCTCGATGACATACTGCGCACGCTTGGCAGCCGCCAGCCAGGCTTCTCGCTTGAGATAATATTCCGCCACAGCAATCTCATGTTCTGCCAGTTCGTTTTTCAAATAGATCAGGCGTTTATAGGCATCACCCGAGTATTTGCTGTCCGGGTACAAGCGAATTAATGTTGAGAAATCCTGCATTGCATCCTTGATGGTTTTGGTGTCATGTTCAGCCAGATTGCGTGGGAACCAGGAATCGAGAAAACCCTGACCACGGGTAAAATTGGATAGTCCTTTCAGATACCAGGCATAGTCGACATGGTCGTCACGGGGATTTAAACGAATAAAACGGTCGGCGGCGGCAATAGCGGAATCCGGTTCTTCAAACTTGTAATAGGCGTAGGCCACATCCAGCTGGGCCTGCTTGGCATAGGCACTGAACGGGAAGCGGGCCTCCAGTGATTCCAGGTGATTGATGGCGGTCTGGAATTCAGCGGCAGCGAGTGCGCGCTTGGCTTCGGAATAAAAATCTTCCGCTGTCCAGTTGGCATAGGGATCTGACTTGGATGGGTCATCACTGCAACCGGCAACAAGCAATGAAATATACAACAGGGGAATGATAATGAGTAAACGCATGAAATCTGACGATGAGTCCCAATATAAATTAGAATGCGGGATTATACCCTAACCATTCACGTTCGAAATAATTTGATGTCAGACGAGATTTTAACAGCAAGAGTTCCCGAAACATTTGCGCAACAGCGATTGGATAGTGTGCTGGCGGAATTGTTCCCGGACTATTCCCGCAGCCGCTTGCAGCAGTGGATCAAGAACGGCAAGGTATTGCTCAACGGCCAGGTGCCGCGGCCACGGGACAAGGTGGTGGGCGATGAGGTTATTGAGGTACACGTTGATCCGGAACCGGTGAATGATCATTGCGAAGCCCAGCGTATCCAGCTGGATGTGGTGTATCAGGACGAGGATTTGCTGGTCATCAACAAGCCGGTGGGGCTGGTGGTGCATCCGGCAGCGGGCCATCATGACGGCACCTTACAGAATGCCTTGCTCTATCTGGATCCGGGTCTGGAGCAGGTACCCCGCGCCGGTATCGTACATCGGCTGGACAAGGATACCTCCGGCCTGCTGGTGGTGGCGCGCAACCTCAAATCCCATAAACAGCTGGTGGAGCAGCTGCAGGCGCGCACTGTCAGCCGCGAATATCATGCCATCGTCAATGGCGTGATGACCGCCGGTGGCACAGTGGAAGAGCCTATTGGCCGCCATCCCCGGGATCGTAAACGCATGGCAGTCAGGGAAGACGGCAAGCAGGCCATTAGCCATTATCGTGTTATCGAACGTTATCGTGGCCATAGCCATATCAAGGTCAACCTGGAAACCGGCCGTACTCACCAGATACGTGTACACATGGCGCATATCCATTATCCCCTGGTAGGGGACACGGTTTATGGCGGTCGCCTGAAAATCCCCAAGGGTGCAAGTGAGGCGTTAAAAGAAGCCCTGCGTACATTCCATCGCCAGGCCCTGCATGCTGCACGTCTCGGTCTGGAGCATCCGGCCACCGGTGACTATCTGGAATGGCAAGTGGATTTGCCCGAGGATATGCAACAACTGCTAGCGATTCTGACTGAAGATGCAGCCGCCTGAGTTTATCCAGCCGGACTGGCCGGCACCGGAGAATGTCAGGGCTTTTGTCACTACCCGTCGTGGCGGATTCAGTCGCCCCCCATACGATAGCTTTAATTTGGCGCATCACGTCGAAGATGCACCTGCTGCAGTTGTGCAAAACCGTGAATTATTGAAGAAAACCTTGCAGCTCCCGTCCGAACCTCTGTGGCTGGAACAGGTGCATGGTGTGCAGGTAGTCGATGCCGCCCGGGCGCGGAATAATCCCCAGGCCGATGCCGTTTTCACAAGCTTGAGCAATAAAGTGTGTACGGTCATGACCGCTGATTGCCTGCCGTTGTTAATTTGCAATCGACAGGGTACCCAGATCGCGGCCGCCCATGCGGGCTGGCGTGGCTTACATAGTGGTGTCATAGAGGCCACGCTGGACACTTTTTCAGATTCGCCACGGGAGCTGCTGGTGTGGTTGGGACCGGCCATCGGACCCGACGCCTTTGAAGTGGGCGATGAAGTGCATGAGGCTTTTGTGCAGGAGATGGCCGAAACCGAAACCGCATTTCGATCTAATCGCCCCGGTCAC
>JBFHPZ010000398.1:0-3049 GCA_041592495.1 Gammaproteobacteria bacterium
CGTCACTGAATTATTGCAACGTACCGGTGGAACACTCGATGCACTTTTCAACAATGGAGCCTATGGACTTCCCGGTGCAGTAGAAGATTTATCCCGCGATGCACTACGAGCGCAGTTTGAAACCAATGTATTTGGCTGGCTGGAACTGACAAACCGGATTATTCCGGTGATGCGCCAACAGGGTCATGGACGCATAATTCAAAACAGTTCAGTACTGGGGTTTGCCGCCATGCCCTATCGCGGCGCCTACAATGCAAGCAAGTTTGCCATCGAAGGATTTACCGATACCCTGCGTCAGGAACTACATGACACCAATATCAAACTCTGCCTGATTGAGCCTGGCCCCATCATCAGTCAATTTCGTAGCAATGCCTACAAAGCTTTTAAACGGTTTATTGATGCGGAGCACAGTGTGCACAAGTCACAATATGAATCCATGATTAACCGCCTTAACAAGGAAGGACCAGCAGCACCATTTACCCTTGGGCCAGAAGCCGTGCTTAAAAAAGTCATACACGCGCTGGAATCCAACAAGCCTAAAATACGTTACTACGTTACTGTACCCACGTATTTATTCGGTTACCTGAAACGTTTTTTATCTTACAGGATGATGGACAGAATATTGACCAAGGCAGGCGGTGGCGGAAAACGTTAAACAAGTTTCAGATAAAAATATTATCACGTCACAATAAAAAAGCCGGAACAGCTCCGGCTTTTTTATTATTTATCACAGCAGTTTGTTATGCCGCTGCAACCTTGCGCTCACCCCGTTTAAAAACTAATTGATCGCCATCAACATCCACTTCGATTAAATCACCGGGCATAAACTTGCCTTGCAACAATTGTTGCGCCAGATGATTTTCCAGTGCTTGTTGTATGGCGCGCTTCAACGGACGTGCTCCATACACCGGATCAAAACCAGCTTCACCCAGCTTATCCAGTGCCGCTTCTGATAAATGCAAATCCATATCCTTGTCCTGCAAACGTTTGCGCAGGTATTCCACCTGTATGGTGGTGATGACACGAATCTGGTCGCGACCCAGAGGATGGAATACAACGGTTTCATCCACACGGTTAATAAATTCAGGTCTGAAATGCTGACCCACAATTTCCATGACCGCTTTTTTCATTCCATCAAAATCATCACGCTCAGCATATTCCTGAATCAGTTGTGATCCCAGATTGGATGTCATCACGATTACGGTATTGCGGAAATCCACGGTGCGTCCCTGACCATCGGTTAAACGGCCATCATCCAGTACCTGCAACAACACATTGAACACATCGGGATGGGCTTTTTCAACTTCATCCAGCAAGATTACGGAATAGGGTTTACGGCGTACTGCTTCAGTGAGATAACCACCTTCTTCATAACCCACATAACCCGGAGGTGCGCCAATCAGCCGTGCAACCGAATGTTTCTCCATAAATTCCGACATATCAATGCGTACCATGGCTTCATCGGTATCGAATAAAAATGCCGCCAGGGTTTTGGTTAATTCGGTTTTACCCACACCGGTTGGGCCGAGGAACAAGAATGAACCATTGGGGCGATTGGGATCAGATAATCCTGCACGGGAACGACGTATGGCATTGGATACCGCAGATACAGCTTCATCCTGGCCAACAACGCGTTTGGTTAATTCCTCTTCCATGCGCAACAGTTTATCTTTCTCACCTTCCATCATTTTGGAAACCGGAATACCGGTCCAGCGTGAAACCACTTCGGCGATTTCTTCTTCAGTCACACGATTGCGCAGCAATTTCATTTCATGCATTTCTGCCTGGGCTGCCATGTCCAGTTGTTTTTCCAATTCCGGAATTCGGCCGTATTGCAGTTCCGACATGCGCGCCAGATCATTTGCACGACGTGCAGTTTCCATTTCCAGTCGCGCCTGTTCCAGTTTTTCCTTGATGGAAGCTGTGCCGTGTAATGCTGCTTTTTCCGAGGTCCAGATTTCTTCCAGTTCGCCAAACTCCTGTTCCAGTTTGTCGATTTCTTCCTGCAAACGTGCCAGACGATCTTTTGATGCCTTATCACTTTCTTTAGTTAATGCTTCACGTTCAATTTTTAGCTGAATTAAACGACGTTCCAGCCGATCCATGCTTTCCGGTTTGGAATCCATTTCCATACGAATACGGCTGGCAGCTTCATCGACCAGATCAATGGCTTTATCCGGCAACTGGCGATCGGTAATATAACGATGGGATAACACGGCGGCAGATACAATCGCAGGATCTGTAATATCTACACCATGATGCACTTCGTAACGTTCTTTTAAGCCACGCAAGATGGCGATGGTGTCTTCCACATTGGGTTCGTCCACCAGTACTTTCTGGAAGCGACGTTCCAGTGCTGCATCTTTCTCTATGTACTTACGATATTCATCAAGGGTAGTTGCACCGACGCAATGCAATTCACCACGAGCCAGTGCCGGCTTTAACATGTTACCTGCATCCATGGCACCTTCGGCTTTGCCGGCACCGACCATGGTGTGTAATTCATCAATGAACAAAATGATCTGGCCTTCCTGTTTTGACAGATCATTAAGTACAGCTTTCAAACGTTCTTCAAATTCACCACGGAATTTTGCACCGGCAATCAACGATCCCATATCCAGAGATAACAGTCGTTTGCCTTTGATGCCTTCCGGAACTTCGCCGTTAACAATACGTTGCGCCAGACCTTCAACAATGGCGGTTTTACCCACACCGGGTTCACCAATCAATACCGGATTGTTTTTGGTGCGACGTTGTAACACCTGAATGGTGCGACGTATTTCTTCATCACGACCAATCACCGGATCCAGCTTGCCCTGCTCCGCACGTTCGGTAAGATCCACGGTGTATTTTTCCAGCGCCTGACGTTGATCTTCTGCATTGGGATCGTTAACTTTCTGACCACCACGCACTTTCTCAATGGCGTCTTCCAGTTTGTTTTTACTGGCGCCAAATTGTCGTAACAAATCGCCTACTTTACTCTTGTCTTCAACGCAGCCCAGTATAAAAATCTCACTGGAGATGTACTGATCCTTGCGCTTTTGCGCCA
>JBFHPZ010000399.1:0-3041 GCA_041592495.1 Gammaproteobacteria bacterium
GCAGAACAAATGCTGGATGCCTATGCATCTATCGGTATGCCTGTAGGTTATAGCCATTGGTCATTCGGCAAGGAGTTTGTCAGCAACCAGAAGCGTTATACACGTGGGCAAATGGGACTGGCATACGAAATTGTCATCAACTCCAATCCTTGCATTGCTTACCTGATGGAAGAAAACACAATGACCATGCAGGCCCTGGTGATTGCCCATGCCGCGTATGGCCACAACTCCTTCTTCAAGGGCAATTATTTGTTCACAACCTGGACCAGTGCGGACGCTATTATAGATTACCTGTTATTTGCAAAAAATTATATTGCCGAATGTGAACATCGTTATGGAGAAGAACAGGTTGAGTTAATTCTCGATTCTTGTCATGCATTAAAGAATTACGGTGTTGACCGCTACAAACGACCCGCCCGGCTG
Organism: Gammaproteobacteria bacterium; assembly: GCA_041592495.1. Taxonomy (GTDB): domain Bacteria; phylum Pseudomonadota; class Gammaproteobacteria; order SZUA-229; family SZUA-229; genus JBFHPZ01. Next base: position 424 of record JBFHPZ010000399.1, read on the forward strand.
TCACTACAGGATGAACAATTACGTCAAAAGGAACGTGAAGAATATATGCAATCACAAATCAATGAACTCTGGCGAACGATACCAAAGAAAGATAGCCATTCATTGAATACCGAAGAAGATCGATTCCCGCAGGAACCCCAGGAAAACATACTTTATTTTATCGAAAAGAACGCACCACTTCTGGAACCCTGGCAACGCGAAATCGTACGTATAGTGCGAAAGATAGCCCAATATTTTTACCCTCAACGCCAAACCCAGGTTATGAATGAAGGCTGGGCTACTTTCTGGCACTACACCATTCTTAACCAGATGTACGACGAAGGCTTGTTAAGTGATGGGTTTATGATGGAGTTCTTACAATCGCATACCAATGTAGTTTATCAACCTCCGTTTGACAGCAAGTATTATTCCGGCATTAATCCCTATGCGCTAGGTTTCTCCATGATGTCCGATATCCGCCGTATCTGCGAGAATCCCGGCAGTGAAGATTATGAATGGTTTCCCGGAATTGCCGGAAGCAACTGGTTAAGCACACTGGATTTTGCCATGCGTAATTTCAAGGATGAAAGTTTTATAAGCCAGTATTTATCACCAAAACTGATGCGTGATTTTAAACTTTTCGCTGTTTTGGATGATGATAAAAGCCAGGATATTGAAATTTCCGGCATTCACAATGATGAAGGTTACCAGTATCTTCGTCAGACATTGTCTGAACAGTACAATCTCGGCAGTCTTGAACCTAATATCCAGGTTTATAATGTTGACTTAAGAGGTGATCGCGCACTCACATTGCGGCATACGCAGCACAGTCGCATGCCATTAGACAAGAGCGCTAATGAAGTCATGAAACATGTTGCTCGTCTCTGGGGTTTTGCGGTACGTCTTGAAACCATTGCGACCGATGGTTCAATCATTCACTTATTTGAATGCGAGCATTAGGTATACACAGAGGTCATACCCGGTAATTGTTAATTACCGGGCGAATTAATCTCAGGCTGCATGCTCTGCTGTTTGTTTACGACGACGCCCCGGCGCATCCGATCCAGTAGAACGCCTCTTGAAACGAATATTGGGCTGGCGCCTGCCAGAATTTCTACCACCACGGGACTGATCCTGCATCCGCGATGAAACTGGTAGTTTGGGTTCCAGGCCAGGTATCTCACAAAACTTTAATCGTGTACCCAGCAATTTTTCGATACGTGAAAGTTGCATCCGGTCCTGGGGTCCAACTATTGATATTGCAGTACCGGTTGCACCACCTCGCCCGGTACGTCCTATACGATGCACATAATCCTCTGCCTGCATGGGCATATCAAAATTCACCACATGGGTAATGCCGCGAATATCCAGGCCACGGGCAGCTACATCGGTCGCCACCAAAACTTTTAATTTGCCGCGTTGTAGCGAATCTACTGTACGACGACGCATACCCTGGCGCATATCACCATGCAAAGCTCCACAGGAATGACCTTCTGCTTCCAGTTTCAGCGCAAGATCCTCTGCCCCTTTTTTTGTTGCGGTGAAGATAATCATCTGACGCACATCATCCTGATCCAGCACATGGGTCAACAGCGCGCGTTTATGGCGATAATCATCCGCCTGCAATAGCTTCTGGGTTATCGAATCATGCTTAACCTGAACACTGGCTACCTGAACCTTGGCAGGATTCTTTAACAGGTTTCTTGCCACCTTTTCGATTTCACCTTCAAGTGTGGCTGAGAAAAGCAAGGTTTGGCGCTCAGCAGGTAACAGGCTGGCAATACGATTTACTTCATCGATAAACCCCATATCCAGCATACGATCGGCTTCATCAAGAATCAGCATTTTGATACGAGAGAAATCTATACGACCGGCCCCAATGTGATCCATCAAACGACCCGGCGTTGCCACCAGGAAATCCAGTCTCTGTTTTAAATTTCGAATTTGTGGCGGATAAGGCATGCCCCCCACAATGGAACAGGAGTTCATACGCGCAAAGCGGGTGAGCTTATAGATATTATCTTCAACCTGCTTGGCCAACTCGCGAGTAGGTGTTAACACCAGCACACGGGGACCAATACCTTTCTCCGGCTTTTCATTCAACAACAGCTGGAGCGTCGGCAATACAAAGGCGGCAGTTTTACCTGTACCGGTAGGCGCTGAGGCCATAAGATCACGTCCCTCAATAACCAGAGGAATGGCTTGTTGTTGAATATCAGAAGCTTGTTGGAAACCGCAGGCATCGACCGCTTTAAGCAATCGAGGATCGAGAGAAAAATCCTGGAATAACAAAATACCACCCTTTCTGGACCTAGAGGCCAGAGACAAAACAGAAGGCTAAATTACGTCGCCAACCGTGATCTGTCAGAGGGTCAGGCACGCTACACGCTCGCGGAGACAGGCCGGAGCAGGCGAAACTATACTGGAAATGGCAAAAATCTTCTACAGAATATTAGAATATTTTTAATATCGATAAATACGCACTCTAATTTAATTTAGGTATTTCAATAGCTTAACAAGCTTCAAAATAAGCAGGGTGCGTTTTTTACCAAATCAGTAAAAGGTGAGTGGATGAATTCCCGAAAGAACCAGATAAATTGGAACTATTGCTGAATGTATTTTTATTTGAAAAAAAAAAA
>JBFHPZ010000400.1:0-3032 GCA_041592495.1 Gammaproteobacteria bacterium
CTGGAGCAGTGTCTTTTCTGCCGTCGCGATATCATCGTGACAAATGATCATTACCGATGCTTTATCAATGCCTGCCGCATTTAGTATTTCCTTGTGCGTACTGTCTCCAAAGTAAACCTTGTAACCGGCGTTTTTCGCATCCTGGATAATATTAATGTTGTAATCGAGAGCAAAGTAAGGATAGTTCTCCTGATCAATAATTTTTGCAATGTTCTGGCCCATGTGGCCAAAACCGCAAATAATGACGTGGTTATGAATGCCAGCCGTTTCAGTTTTAATGTTGTCTTCCAGCTCGAGTCGCGAACGACTATAACTGGCATAAAAATGTTTTGCTGCCCAGCCGTTATAACGTATCAGAAAAGGCGTGAATATCATGGTAAAAATAACCGCCGCCAGAACCAGTTGTGAAACCTGCTCTTGCATTAAGCCGGCTGATAATGCGAGGGACACTAATGCAAAGCCAAATTCTCCACCTTGCGCGAGTACCATGCCGGTACGTAGGGCAACACCCCGTGAAGCGTTCATAATGAAAATACTCATTGTCATGGTGGCGATGGTTTTGATGACGATAATGGCCAATGCAGCAACCAGCACCCAATGAAGGTTTGGCAGGAGTGCAGGGATATTCAGTAACATGCCGATGGTTATAAAGAATAAACCCAGAAGTACATCTCTGAAGGGCCTTATGTCAGCTTCGATTTGATGCCTGAATTCAGTTTCACTCAACATCATGCCTGCCATAAAAGCACCCAGTGCCATAGATAGTCCCGCATAATGGGTAAGCCAGGCAGAGGTGAGGGCTACCAGAAGTACAGCAAGTGTAAACAGCTCGGCAGAATGCGCTGCTGCAATCTCATGGAACAGCGGACGTAATAACCAGTGGCCTATTGCTAACATGACAACTGTAACAATCATGCCGCTTACCAGGCTAATCAATAAATGTGTCGTGAAATTTTCAGCACCATTACCCGTGCTCGCCAGTGCCGGGATGATGACCAGCATTGGTATTACAGCGATATCCTGATACAACAAAATGGCGATGGATAACTGGCCATGGCGTGAATCCAGTTCAAGACGTTCGGCTAGCTGTTTGATGACAATTGCCGTTGAAGACAGTGCAAGCACGCAGCCGATAACAAACGCCATTTCAATTGATGCGCCTATTAACCAGATAATGAGGGCAACAATAAGAATGGTGGCTGTGACCTGGGCACTGCCTAATACAAGAACCGCTTTGCGATTGGCTATCAACTTTGGTAAAGAGAATTCAAGCCCGAGACTAAACAATAAAAAAGCTACGCCAATTTCAGCTAACAAACTGATGGATTCGTTATTGGCAATCAGACCTGTGGCATAAGGCCCGATAACAATACCAACAGCCAGATAGGCAAGAATGGGAGGAAGTTTAATTCTGCGGAAAATAGCTACTGCGATAACCGAGATGGCCAGCAGGATGATGATTTGGCTCAGTGTGTGATGCATATTTTAAGTATTGAGTTGGGGCGAGCAGCTTTACGGTTGAGATTACGGGGCATCTCAGAGCCGTAGTTTTACAGGTTAGTGTAGCAATACTTACAAATAACGTGACGAAGAGAAATGGGATGCTAATTAAATCAGCGGATTACTTATCGATTATTTCGGCTGCATGAAGGGTATTTTGCAGTAACACCGTAACCGTCATTGGACCTACACCGCCAGGGACAGGGGTAATCCAGGCAGCATTCTGGGCAGCGACATCAAAGTCTACATCGCCCACCAGTTTGCCATCATCCAGGCGATTAATGCCTACATCTATGACGGTGGCGCCGGGTTTAATCCATTCGCCTTTAACCAGGCCGGGCTTGCCCACGGCAACAACGACGATATCTGCACGACGTACGTGATCTTCCAGATCCCTGGTGAAGCGATGGGTTGTGGTCACTGTTGCCCCTGCCAATAACAATTCCAGCCCGGTAGGTCGTCCAACATGGTTAGATGCACCTACGATAAGCGCATTGCGGCCCTTATAGGTTTCGCCAATCGAGTCCAGTAATAGCTTTACCCCATAGGGTGTGCAAGGTCTAAGGGTAGGGATGCGGGCTGCGAGACGACCTATATTATATGGGTGAAAACCATCGACATCTTTTGCGGGGTCAATACGTTCAATGACCGTTTCAGTATCTATACCCTTAGGCAGAGGTAATTGCACCAGGATGCCATGGATTTCGGAATCAGCATTCAGTTTGTCGATAAGGTCCAGCAAATCTGCCTGTGAAGTCGTTGCTGGCAGGTCGTAGGCTTTGGAAATGATACCGGTTTCTTCACAGCCCCGGCGCTTGTTACGTACATAGACCTGGGAAGCGGGATCTTCACCCACCAAAATTACCGCTAAACCCGGGGCACGTAGACCCTGATCCAGTCGTGCCTGCACTTTTTGTTTGATAGTCTGGCGTATTTCTGCAGCAATCTTTTTGCCATCTATGATTTTCGCAGGCATGGTGTAAAATCCCGAATAATTAGGCGGGCAATTTTCTCAGCTCTGCCTGAATACTACAAGTTAAGATTGTGCATATTTTCATGTGCTTATAGTTGATTTTGGGTCCTGATCCGCGTAGTATCCGCATTCCTTCGCGACAGCGAAAAAACAAATGATTTCGGGGTATAGCGCAGTTAGGTAGCGCGTCTGCTTAGGATGCAGAATGTCGGGAGTTCGACTAAATTTGCCGGGAGCAAATTTGAACGCGCCTGGCGCGGCCCACAGGGTGAAATACAGGATGTATTTCATAATCTCTCTACCTTTATATTAAGGGTCGAGAGGATCTAGGCAATGATTGCTGAAAGTAAATGAATAACGGGGTATAGCGCAGTCTGGTAGCGCGTCTGCTTTGGGAGCAGAATGTCGGGAGTTCGAATCTCTCTACCCCGACCAAATACAAGAATCCTGCAGGATACGGGATTACGGGTAAAGGATTACTGAGAGATGAGAACGTAAGAGTTCGATAAAATCGTCGGGAACGATTTTAAACATGCGCAGCATGGCCCGAAGGGTAAAG
>JBFHPZ010000401.1:0-3024 GCA_041592495.1 Gammaproteobacteria bacterium
TCGCATACCATTTCAGATATACGTAACAAAACGTTTTCCAGTTCGTGTTTGTTGACTTCCGGCATGTCTCGGAACGCATCCAGGGCACGGCTGATTTTGGTGCGCTTGATCATGTTGCTGGCGATAAACCGGTTGATCGGGGGCAGCGACACATATTTGTCCTGCATAACTTCGACCAGGGTGCCGCCACTGCCAATACTGATGGCGGGACCGAATACTTCGTCGCTGATAATGCCAATCATGAGTTCGCGGCCATGGGGGGAATGAATCATGGGCTCGATGGTGATGCCATCGATACGCGCATCGGGTTTTTTCTTTTTCACAGTGGCAATGAGTTCGTTGAAGGTGCTGCGAACCACGCTGGCGCTGTTGATGTTGAGATGTACGCCGGACACATCGGATTTGTGTGAGATATCCGCTGAGTAAATTTTCATGACAATAGGGAAGCCGATGGACTCGGCAATCACCAGGGCGTCATTGGCAGTGGTGGCAACAATGGGCATTACAGCCGGAATATGGAAAGCCTTGAGTATCGCCATGGTTTCCAGGCGACTGAGGATGGTGCGTTCTTCCGCCAGGGCTTCCTCGATAATGAGTCGGGCGCCTTCGATATCAGGTTCGCTACGCTTGTCCAGGGGTTCCGGTACCTGCATCAGTAATTGCTGGTTGTACTGATAACTGGCAAGAAAGGCGAAGGCCTCGACCGAGGTTTCCGGAGTGCTGAAGTGAGGGATTTTGTTGGCGGCAAATAACTGCCTGGCCTCGGCCACCAGTTCGCCACCCATCCAGCAGGTCAGCATGGGTTTTGAGCTGGTTTTGGCCAGTTTGACCAGGATTTCAGCAATCCTGGTGGACTGAGTCATGGCCTGGGGTGTCAACATCACCAGCACAGCATCAACCTTGTCATCATCAAGACAGGCTTTTACCGCAACCTCATAACGTTCGGCACTGGCATCCCCCAGAATATCCACCGGGTTGCTGTGGGACCAATGGGCCGGCAGGTGCTGGTTGAGTTGCTCCAGTGTGTCGGCGCTGAGCTCCGCCATGGCTACGTTGCTTTCGACCGCATGGTCAGTGGCCATGACGCCGGGACCGCCGCCATTGGTAACAATGGCCAGACGATTTCCCTTAACCCGATTTCCCTGATTGGCCAGTAGTTCAGCAGCTGAAAATAATTGCTGGATGCTGTAGGCGCGAACGACACCGGCCCGGCGCAGGGCTGCAAAAAATACATCATCACCACCGACCATGGAGGCGGTATGGGACATGATGGCCTGAGAACCTTCCAGATGACGACCGGATTTGACCACCACCACCGGCTTTAAGCGTGCCGCAATGCGCAGGCTGCTCATGAAGCTGCGGGCATCATGAATGCCTTCGATATAGAGCAGGATGGAGCTGGTGTAAGGGTCCAGGGCGAGGTAACTGAGAATGTCGCCGAAGTCGATATCGCTGGCGCTGCCCAGGGAAATCATGGCGGAAAAACCAATTTGGCGGGACTGTGCCCAGTCGAGCACCGCCGTGCAAATGGCGCCGGATTGCGATACCAGTGCCATTTTTCCGGGAAGGGCAATGTTATGGGAAAACGTGGCATTCAGTGCCTTGGGTGGTCGCATGATACCCAGGCAATTGGGACCGATAATACGGATGCCATAACGCTGGGCGTGTTCCATGACCTGGCGTTGCAGGTGTACACCTTCTTTACCGGCTTCGCTAAATCCGGCTGACAAAATCACCATGGCCCTGATGCCATGGTCGCCACACTGTCTTACTATTTCGGGTACTGTCCTGGCCGGGGTGGCTACCAATGCCAGGTCTATCGGGTTGGCAATATCACTAATGTGCTTAAAGGCCTGTTTGCCTTGTACAGTGTGATGTTTGGGGTTAACCGGATAGAGTTCGCCGCTGAAGCCGCCATCAATCAAATTGCGAAATACAATGGTGCCCAGGGCATCGGGTCGTTCCGATGCACCAAACACGGCGATGGATCTGGGTGAGAATAAGTGGTCGAGATAATGTGGGCCCATAGTCAGTTCAATTTTTTTCAGTTAGATGAAGCAGTGGATGGTGGCTATACACAATCCTGTGAATACCGTATTGTTTGTCGATCGAGTGGATAAGTATTACATGACCATTGCCTACATAACACATCCTGTTTTCCTGTTGCATGAAATGGGAGTCAATCATCCGGAAAGTCCTCGTCGTCTCGATGCGATTAATGATCAATTGATCGCATCCGGCCTTGACATGATTCTAAGCCATTATGAAGCACAGGCGGCTGACCAGGAACAAATCTGCAGTGTGCATGAGCCTGAATTTCTCCAGCATCTATATGATCTGGTGCCGGAGCAGGGCCTGGTGCATCTCACACCTGATACTGCATTAAATCCCCATACTATGGTAGCCGCCGTGCATGCTGCCGGTGCGGTCATAATGGGAGTGGATCTGGTGATGCAGGGCAAACACCCGGTTGCGTTTTGTGCAGTTCGGCCGCCGGGGCATCATGCCGAGCATGACGATGCTATGGGCTTGTGTTTTCTGAACAATATCGCAATTGGCGCTCGTCATGCGCTTGATGTTTTTGGGCTTGAGCGCATTGTCATTGTGGATTTCGACGTACATCATGGCAATGGTACCGAACATATTTTTCGCCAGGATGAACGGGTATTGTTTTGTTCTGCCTTTCAGCATCCGTTTTATCCCTTTAGTGGTGCTGAAACCATGGCGCCAAATGCGGTGAATGTGCCCTTGCCAGCGGGAACCAATGGTGAAGCATTTCGCGCCGCCATAGCACAACACTGGCTGCCAGCAATCAATCAATTCAAGCCGCAACTGGTGATGATCTCTGCCGGCTTCGATGGCCATGCCCAGGACTACGTCTCTGACTGGAATCTGACGGAACAGGATTATTTCTGGGTGACCCGGGAAATGAAACTGATCGCGGATCAGTACGCGGAGGGCCGGATCGTATCATCCCTGGAAGGGGGGTATGACACAAGCGCACTGGCGCGTTCGGTGATCGCA